>NZ_JAYMEU010000032.1:0-55436 GCF_037029575.1 Alteromonas sp. CH_MED4-4
GACCCAATACTTGCTTACCGATTGCAGAAAAACATAAAAATTGAAAAAACTTTCGAGGTAATAGAGAATCATCTAACAAGGACCAAAGATTGGGTCGATAACACTAACGAAGAAAATTTGCCTTCTTTTGAGAGTATTTCGCGAAGGTTAGAATCTAAATTGGTTGAAAAACTAGCTGGAGATCTTGAACAAGATATTCTCACCGTTGCTAGTAGTGATTCATTTTTAACTAAATTAAAATGCAGAAGGATCATTAGCAATAAGAACATAAATAGCATTTACGATTTTAGCGAGATCGGTCCTTATTTGGATGAATCTTTAATTACGGTCTTCGAAAACAGTAGTCAGAATATTTAAGACAACAAGGACGTTTATGAAACTTTCAGCAATCCTTATTTCGAATTTCAAAGGCATTAGTAACGAAATTACAATTTTAATAGACAACATCGTTGTTTTGGTAGGTCCAAACAATAGCTGTAAATCTACAATTCTTGATGCATACGAGTCTTATGTTTCCTTGGGTAGTCCGCTGAGTATCGACTACTTTCATTGCAGAGATGCTAAAAAGCCAATATCTATCACAGGTGTTTTTACAGATTTAACTCAAGAAGATATTGACACTTTTGGTCGAGAGTGGCTCCTACTGAACGACCCAGATTTTGGTTCTTGTGCAAAGTTTCAGATCAGGTGGGAAAACCCTGATGAAAAAGGTGTTAAATATAGTTTTAGTTCCATAACCAACCATTGGAAAAAAGGTGGTGCTGGTGGCTGGGACGCTTTATTGCAAAGTAGATTACCTACCCCTATTAGATTAAATCCAAATGACGGAGTTGAAGCCTTAGAAAAGATAGTAAAAGACCTAGCGTCCAAAAATGCAGCTAAAAAGGTTAAGGACGATAGAACAAAAGTTGCGGGTATAGTAGCCGAAATTGAAAAGCTTGCCAAAGAGGTAGATAAAGAGTTATCAGGTAGCATTGGTAAACTTAGCTCGAAAATTGAACTCGAAATTAATAAGCTATTTTCTGGTTCATCTGTAATCTTCGAAACTGGCGTAGGTAAGTTTAAAGTCGAAGATGCTATCAAAGATGGAAGTAAGTTTTTTATAAAGACAAGTAACCATCAATCATCATTAGAACATCAAGGAACAGGCATCAAAAGAGCTTTCTTATGGTCAGCAGTTAACGCTCTATGCAGTGAAGGCCTCTTAAAGAAAGGGACAAAGAAAATTCACGATGAAAACCCAAAAATTCTTTTGATAGACGAGCCCGAAATCAATTTACACCCTTCGATAATTAAAGCTGCACGCAAAGCAATCTACGCATTGGCTGACATAGAAGGCTGGCAAATTATTTGCACTACCCATTCGCCTATCTTTATCGACTTGACTCAAGATCACACCACTCTGATCAAGGTTTCAAACAACCAAGAAAACGTATTTTACTTCCAGACAGATCGAGCAAAATTCAGTGATGACGAAAAAGACAATTTAAAGATGCTAAACCGTTGCTGCCCTACAGTGAATGAATTTTTCTTCTACCCAAATTCGATACTTGTTGAAGGTGACACGGAATACCTTGCATATCAGTATATTATTGAGAAAAGTGGTTTAGAGGCTCAATACTGCGTTATAAATTGTAGAGGTAAAGCTAATATTCCAACCTTTATTAAAATATTTGATCAATTCAACGCAAACGCAATCGCTGTGCATGACCTCGACACGAAATTGAATAAGGTTGGAAAGGCTAACGCAATGTGGTCAATAAACCTGAAGATTAGGACTCTAGCAGATGAAGCAAATGGCCGTGTGCAAACAGTGGTACACAACCCTGATTTTGAAGGGTTCTATCTCAATGAAGCACCGGAAAAAGATAAGCCTTACAATTTGTTTACTCACCTCACATCTGCAAAGTTTGAAACCGATGCGAAATATACGGCCTTACGTAATTCGTTAAACGATATTTTGGATGGTACTCATAAAGGCTTGTATACAACACACGCAGAGCTAGACGCTATGGTTGAATAGCATTAGCTAAAAGCGAGTTTCGCAGTATCGTAGCTATATTTCTAATCATTTAGTTCTTTAGGTTATAGTAGGTAAAGGTAGCGTTAATAAGCTCTACGCTACCTATCTTAGGCAAGTCAAAAAGCTAACTTTTTGCGATGCTTTTTATCAGTGTTACTTAATATCAATTCACTAGTAAATATTGGAGATTACTCGATATTGATAAATTAGTATTTAAAAGCTAAATCAAGAGTAAGTAAGTCTTGGAAAATTAGCGTTCAGCTATTTGGGTTTATTATTAAACTCATCAAGGAATTCGCTACTATTGTTTGTTCTTCTTCCAACCACCTCTGATCAATCTTATGCACTCTCAATCTTTTTCTGCTTTTTATAAGCTCGCTACGAATACTTTTCCGCATAATTTTTACACTTTCCTGTCGCTTGTCAGTAAGCAATTCTTGTAACATCTCGTTATTCAGTAAGTGAAAATGTCTAGGCGATATAATCCTGACTTGCTTCAACCTTGAAGGAAACTCTGGCATTTGTTTTACATCTAGTTCGTGCCTCTCTTTATATAAAAGGTGACGCACCTCAATACGCGTAGTGACAGCTAAACTATCGATTACTGTTTTAACTTCTGGATAACACTTACTTTCTTTGAGTAGTTTTTCATACACGATGCAGTGACTAGCGTTAGACTTGCTACCTAGATAAGTAGTTTCGACAACTTGTTGTCCATTGAACGGTATACAATGTGACTTTATAGATTTTGCGTTGTCTCTGAACGCTTGTACAAACGCTGATGAAACACCAGGTAATAGAATGCCGAAGTCGATTCTTGTCACCTTTGCCTTACTGAATAATTGCGTATACCGGTATTCACCGCCAATACGTTTTTGAACATGAATTAACGCCTGCTTTATTTCATCCCGTGTTAGCTTATTTGGATTAAACGATAATCGTAGAGAATACTTACCGGACTCCTTTTCGTTCCCTTCTAAATATAAGAACAGGGACTTATAACTATCACCGTTGAACCGAAACTCGAATCCGTGTGAATAAAATGGTTTGCCGTAAATAAGCCCAGAGCCTCCACCATTGAGTTCGTAGGTCGAGGTAGGAAAAACTGTGAAGTCTGCTGGCTTTGCCGCTGTCCCTGCTTTATAAATGCGAGACTTATTTTTAGCACCAATAGGTTTGAGTAGTGAATCGATATCCTTTATTGAACACCTCACTGTCAGTGTGATTTGGTCGCAATCTAATCTCAGATATCGCTGCGGTTCATTACAATATATTTGCAGTAACATGGCCTGGTATCGGCATAATGTTTTGTCTTGAAGCTTTGCTGTAACGTTATTAATTTGCTTAAAACTTGGTTCAGTATTATCCAAATCAAGCAGTGTCAACAGCTGCGAATTGTATTTGTCGTTAATAAGTTCATAGCGAGACTTATCAAAAGTGCTACGAATCCATGACTGTGTATTTTTGCGATCTGCCATAAAAATACTCTTTTAATACGTAGAAGTGTCTGCCTATACCGTATATTAATAGTGTGTATTAATAGATAGTTACAGTGGTATTACAGAGATTAACAACTAAAAGTGAAGGTGTTGAGTGTGCATTTTGTTGAACTAAAAATGCACCTCAAACAACTACTAAGGTTTATATCATTGAGAACCAGCTTCAGTGATATAAGGATTCACTTCCCACAATGGTTTCTGTCTACAATTTGTAGCCTTTCGAACCACTAACGCAGACTCTAAAACCATAATGGCTCGGTTCACTTCATCGGTGTTTGTGTTTAGTCCGCTCCAATTCTTTTGCGCTATGTCACGAGCCGAGAATTTGGGCGGGAGTCGATCTATCCGTTTTAAAATGAGTATCGCATTAGCAGTATCAACATTTGTTCTAACGTCAAAAACGTGGCGAGCATGAGATTCCAAAAATTTTGCAATTCTGACGGCTTTTTTAGCTGAGGTTTCGGAAACGCTTTTTATAGGGCCGATAACTTGATTCGCATCGTCAAAACTTTCAACCACTTCAAAAAGCAGTGCAAGTTTAGGCACTAGCGTTTTATATTTTAATAGGTAGTTTTGGTACACATCATTGACGTCTTTTTTACTTTTGAAGGAAGTAATCTCTCTGTACCACTGTTTATAAACACCCAATGCTTGCACTGACAAGCAAACGCTGCGTTCCTTCAGGCCAAGATTTGGCTGGAAGCCGAAATCGCATTGATTGATTGAACAAAAGAGACTCTGTACTTTCGAAATTAATGATACTTCCACTTCTCCGGAAGCAGATGAAACTTTGTCAGTATTTTTCGGATGAACAAGAATGTTAAAGCGCTGCCACAGTCCATCATTTTCCTCACTTCCCTTTAAAGTATTTCGAATATGTGGATAAACAACAGATGGTTTGGTGGTTGCAAAAATCGACAAGAGCATGTTACTGGCATACGTAGTGCCCATGTTTAACCTATCAATATCATGCTGACCAAACCCCGAATTACACTCCAATAGGAATGAACGATATTCAAATCCCTTGGAGCCTCGAAGCTGATGAATAAATCCTTTTAGATCCTCTAGGTCCATCAAAATCCCATTGTGATTTTCACCTAGTGTGCGTTGCAAGTCGGCATATGTTGCCTTATTGGTTGTATAACGTACTAACGACGGTTTTTGAGGCTGTCTTGAGTTTTCAGTTACTTCAGATGCTAGTAATTCCTCCATCTTTCTTTTTTCTATAGGGTCTAAGATTTTATCGATAGCAATAATGCGCTGTTTAATATGCTCTGAATTTATCCTTTCACGTATTTTCTCTATTTTTTGCTGCGCTCCATACCGCTTATTGGCATCATCGTAGTCCATCGAAGCTTTATCATTGAGTGGGCCAAAAAATTCCCGCATCCGTAAATGAACAGGAAATTTACCAGCTCCTGAGTCTCCTATCGATATAGCCCAGAAATTTGGCGCAATCACCAAATCACTATTTTTTCTCGGTTTGACGTGAATTTTATGACCGATGACTGAACCAATCATCGTTACAAGTGGAACGAAAGCAAACTCAGGGGGGCAACAATAGGCTTTGCTAAAGTTTTTTACAGTCTCTTGCATTAATTTAGGTAATACATCAAGAGGCAATGCCTCGCTACTACCCTCATATAGGTTTAATTTAGCTGGCGGCACCCACACGTTTAAATTGTTCTTAAGAACAAATTCTACTAGCGTGAGGGGCTGATACTTATACCATTGCTCATACGCAAGTTCGCCTCTATCCCAGTTCTTCGAGCCCGAAAGTTGAATCGGAAAATAGGTTATAACGTTCGCACGTTTACAGCCTTCATTTTCTGCTTTTAAGGCATTGGTTAACTTTTCATGCTGCTCCTCATCTTCGTGAAAGACGAACCAAATAACGCTGTACTTCGTTAACCCAACTTTTTTAATGACAGAGGCATGAGACACTTTTCTCAAAAATTGTATTTCTTCAATGTTATCGAGATTGAATGATCCTTGAATCCCTATTACTCTTCTTCGTTCCAGCCACTTATTGTTTTTAACAAAGGCTTTTCTCCCTTCATTATTTTCATCTTTTAACCATTTTAAGCCCTCAGCTACTCTTAGATTTTGCCTGACATTTCTAGTACTTCCATCAGGCGCGCAGTAAATTAATTCTGCTGAATTCATTTCAGTTATTTCAATTAGCTCGTAAAGGTCTTTGATGCCCTTAAACCCCATTCTTTTTAACGTAGAAATATTTGTTACTTTCTTCATCATTTTTGCTCCAAAAAATTAATTCGATGACCATACGGTGTGTAAAATCAAAACCTATTTTCCGGATGTGTAGTAGTGTTGTCCTCAGTGAAAAAAGCCTATTAAACAGCCAATAAAAAAGCTAAAAAATTAAATAATATCAATTACTTAGTAGAAATAGACCGTACCTTTTTTCTATTTTTTTCTGACACGTTTAAAAGTGTGCTAGTCAATCTTTATGCTAGAGAAAATTTATCAATTTAAGCTATTGTTCTTATTGACAAAAAAAACTGATAGGCTGAGAAAGCTAAAATAAAAAACTTTCCAATAGTTCGGAGTTAAATGATTATGAAATTAGGAACGGAAGAAAGCCGAATCAGACTGGTGCCAGACAACGCTAAACGTGAGGCGTTAGAACAAGCGACAGGGCTTGGTCGTAGTGGCGATGTAAATATTGAACTAAGCAGAATGAAATCCCCCCAGCAAGCTTTCGACCTTTACTTAAAAAATTTAGTCAGAAATCCGAGACTTAATGCTGACGATATTCGGCTCGGCTTTTTACTGTTTCATTTACTTGAGCACAACTTAGGAAGCCAAAGCTTTCTTCTCATACCAATGTCTGACTTCCATATGTCACAAATTGGAGAAAATGGGGTGCTCTACTTTCACGGCACTCGCAACTGTGAGTTTGGATATGACTTTTTGGAAAAGCAAAGTCTGTTAGGCATTGCTAAGAAATGTCGGCTGGACATAGATACATCACGTCTTATTAGTTTGCTCAATAGACTACACAGTTTCTTCTACATAACTTGTACAGAATTATGTGAAGAGAACCTTGCTGTAAATAGGATAGGGTTTGAATATAGATATCAGGAAGTTTTATTGTCTGAAGACGCAAAGATGGTACACATCCGTCTCAATGAGCGGTTCAACAAAATAGATCTCACTAAACGCTGGGGGAAATCAACAAAATAACTATTTTTTGCTGGGACAAAACAGCCATATAAATCACTAAAATCGCCTGATATTATCTTCTTCGCTTTCTAAGCACTTCCATTCAAATTCAATACTTTTAACTTCAAATTCGGAGCATTTTATGAATGCAGCTTACCCCTATGCGCTGTATTTAGGTCGACTTGCGCCTAATAGTCAGCGCTCTATTGCTTCACAACTAAATAGCATCGCAGACATGATGGGTTGGACTGATGAAGAGCGAACAGATAAATATCATCATATCGACTTTCAACAAGCTACCTATATCAAAACGAAACTTATTACTCAGGGTTGGTCAGCTAGATCTATCAACAGAGCAATGATAGCAATCAGAAGTATCGTAAAAATAGCTGTACTGTCTGGGCTCGTACCAGAAATGCAGTCAATTCAGCTTCGGGCTATCAGCAAAGTGAATCACGGCAAACATAATGGAAAGCCTCTCTCAACTGAGCAGGTCAATAAGCTGTTGATAAAATTACAACGCGATACATCTATTCTTGGCATTCGAAACTATGCATTAATTTCAACTCTATTAGGCACAGGGTTACGACGAAGTGAACTAGTAGCACTCTTGGTAGAAGACTTTATCGAAGGTACTGCTCTGATCGTCAGAAAAGGAAAAGGTAACAAGAGCCGAACTGTTCATCTGCCAGCATGGACGCAACTTGCACTGAATCAATGGCTAGCACTTCGAGGTGATAGTAACGGTCATCTATTTGTTCGTGTCGCAAAAGGTGGAAATATTAAACCCAACACCGCTTTGTCATCTTGCTCTATTTATTCACTCACTAAAAAGTCGCTAGCATCAATTGGCGTAGAAGGAGTCTCGCCGCATGACCTTCGACGAACGTTTATCACACGATTACTTGAACAAAATGTAGATATAAACACTGTGCGCCAAATGGCAGGGCATGAGGATATCAGTACAACCATCATGTACGACAAGCGAAATGAAAAAGTGATGCAAGAGGCTGCATCTCTACTTTCCTATCAATAATGGGGCACTAGCATGTCATATAAAGTACTCAATAAGTCGAGTGAGCTTAATTACCTTGCATGTGAATGGGGCAAGCGATTACTCAACTATCTGCCTTTAGTCGATACCGATATACTCGGTAAAAGTCTTGCCAGTAACTTACGTGGTAGCAAGGTATCTACCCAATCGTTTTTCATAGGTAGAAGCAAAAACGTCAATTACAAAGCTTGCCTCACTATTACTGATACTCAGCCTCAGGTAACGAAAACCTTTTTAGCAAATTGTCGCTATATCAGAACCGTGATGGACTTGCCTAAGCAAACCGAGTTACTGATTCAGTTCGCCTTACTCTCGCAGGTTAACAAGTGGATTAGAGCGCTTTCTTCTGAGGTGCACATGCAAACAAGCCACCTTTCGTTAAACGAAATCCTCAAAGACATTTCAGGCATCAGTGACGAACTATTTTTTCACGCAACTGCGCAGCTCAATCATTATGGTTTTCTGCCTGATACAGACTTTTTGTCCTTCGAATATGGCGCAATGCCAAAAGCACTTGTTCGAACGTTGTTAAGTGAAACAATTACCTCAAGGGAAACACTAATAGCACCGTTGCTGCATCCTTCGCCCGACGCAAGCTTCACATTAGATGATTTTCCTCACGTAAATACTGCGCTTTTGTCGCAATATCTCACTGCTGCTAGTAAGTCTAGACAGTCTGGAGCAAGCATTTTGCTCTATGGAGCTTCAGGAACAGGTAAAACAGAGTTATCGAGGACACTTGCCAAATACTGCGATAGAACACTTTACGAAATTCGTTCTACTGCACTTGCTAGCAATTTTTCTGAAGATGAGTTCAATAGCCGCTTTCCAAACAAAGAAAGGCTTCGTTATTTAGCGTTACTTCAATCATTGCTGACGCATAAGGCAGACGCTATGTTGCTGGTAGATGAATGCGAGAGTTTATTCGACTGTGCTGACAGCCAATACAGTAAAGAACATCTACAGCGATTCATTGAGCAAAACGAAATTCCCTGCATTTGGATTACAAACCATATCCAATATCTTGAGCCAAGCTTTATAAGGCGATTCAAGCTCGTATTAGACGTTCCTACGTTGAGACCAGAAGAAATCGAACAGATAACGCGGCCTTACTATCACGGCTTGAGTGTTTCTTCGTCAGCACGAAAAATGATTAGTCAAACAGAGAACATTACGCCAGCAATTGTTGCTAACGCAACACATGTCGCTCACGCTGTAAACGCTAAACGTGCTCGCGCAGAAGCTGTAATCGGTCAAGTTGTCGAAGCGTCACTTAGAGCAACGGAGCAATGGCAAAATAAACTTGAGTACAAAAGTGAGCTACCTTTCGATACGAGCTACTTAAATATTAAGCAGTCAAAGGAGTATCTCAACGAGATAGCGTTCGCACTTAAACACAACCAGCCAGCGAGAACATTGATTTCAGGTCCTCCAGGAACAGGAAAAACCGCTTTCGCGCACTATTTGACAGAGCTACATGGTAGGAAACTGCAGCGTGTTAAATGCTCTGATATTTTAAGTAAATGGGTGGGCGAAAGTGAGCAAAAGGTAGCAGAACTATTTCAACGCGCTCATGATGAAGAGCAAGTAATCTTGCTTGATGAAGTGGATAGCTTACTAAGCTCACGCGAGGCACTTACTGCCCATCACGAACATCAGCTGGTTAATGAGTTCTTAACGCAAATAGAGTGTTTCACACAGCCTTTATTCGCTGCTACTAACTTTTCCGACAAGCTTGATAAAGCCGTGTTACGTCGGTTCGATTTCAAACTAGACTGCCAATATCTTACATCGACTCAAGTAATAGAGTTGTACAAAAAGCTCACTAGAGTAAGAACGCTCAAGGAAGTTGAAACACAAAGGCTATCTTCACTGCGCAACCTTACACCCGGTGATTTCGCTCTATTGGCTCGTCGAAAGAAGTTTCAACCCAAAATTCAAATTCGTGACTTTGCCATCAACCTGTTGGCAGACGAAAACCTGCGTAAGCAGAAACACACCTCAATGGGCTTTATCCGCCCTTAACATTCAAAGGTAAACATTATGACTACATCTGTATTGAGTTCGCTCAAGGTTATCGCTCGTCCTGAAGTTAAGCAAAAGCCACCGGTATTGAACAAGCGCATGAAGCTAATCAACCGACTCGAACAGCAAAAAAAGCTCGCCACTTGTATGCTTGAAGGCACACCATTCGTGGCATACAAAGAAAAAACAGTCAAAGATCCAGAAACAGGAGAGCGGATTAAAAAGCGTTGGCAGGCTACTGTTCGTCCTTGGTACTACGACACCGATAACCATTATTTCCTTGAAGTAAAAGTGGGCATAAGAGCAATAGAGTTACAAAAGGGAAAACCAGCCATAGATGTTGGCGATAAAGAAAAGCTTCCCGAGGTCATCGACATCTTAATAAGCGCGGTAGAAAAAGGAGAGCTTGATGAGTTCTTAATATCGCCGCCAAAGGCTGAAACCAAGGGTAAAACTCCGGTCAACGCAAAGTTAGCAAAATCGTAGTTAGTCCCCTGCTCTACTCATCAGATATCGTCCTTAACTCTTGATTGCGCGAACAACGATAGCGAACCAAGAATCGAGTGCTGTCTATCTTACAAAAGTAAGTCGCACTTACGTAGCGCCAGCTTTTCAGAAGCATAACGAATGGCGCTACTGAAAGCGACGTAGTAGACATTGCAAATTGCTAGTCAGCTACTTTACTTAGTTGCTTGAAAGCGTCGTACAGACGCGCTAGGCAGCACTCACATTCATGGATTTCAATTAGAAGATTTTTTTATTATGCATATTCATTATGAAGGACTCGCTTTGCCTGTCTCAAAGCGATTTGCACAAGCACTCGTCGATTTACTTGTGCAGCATAGCATGTCACAAACAAGCGTGACAATTAACTTCAGAGACCTTAATTACTCAGCTGAAAACGGTGGTTTTCACCCTGTAGAGATTCGTTTGGAGAAACGCAATAACGCATGGCACTTTTGCTACGTCACGGATTTTGCCTATATAGGAAATGTCCCCTATGCAGAGTTAGCAAAAGACCTCGACTTTGATTTCGATGCAGGTGTTTTTCAAAACCTGTTCGGTGTGTTTCCTATTGAGCAAGCAACCGATATGTATCAAATATGGGAAGGTAACTTCTTGCATTACTGGCTGGAATTAGATGTTTTCTCGATATCGGTATCCGAGTAGCTACAAAACATAAAAGTGTAAACACATTGGGAAAGCTGACAAACCAAAGGAGGTAATCATGTCGAGATGCTTTTCCAACTACAACATCACTAGCAGGTATGCCGCTTATGTAGTCTTTAAAGGTCGAACGCCGGGAGTTTACAAATCATGGAAAGAAACTAAAGCCTTAGTGAATGGCTACTCAGGAAGCCGTTACCAAGGTTTCGCGTCTATCGAAGAAGCAAAACGCGCCTACAGACGCTTTTTAGACGACGGCAAAATAGTGCTCAAGGCAAAACGCAAAACCAAGCAAAAGAAACCTCTAAAGCCGAATATGGAAAACGTTGATCTTCCTCCTTGGGAATTAGATTAGGCTAAGTGGTCGCGAAGATAGGACGGTACAAAATAATTTGTGTCGTCCCTTTTCCTTTCTGTCTCGTCATTTCAAAGACGGTAGGAAGACTAGAAACAATATCGGTCACTTTTGCTGCACCATAAGTTCTCGGGTCAAAATCAGGTTTAGCACGCTTTAGAAAATTACCAACTGGACTAACATTCACCCAACCATCATCATTCTGATATAACTCCCAAGCTTTAAGCATTGCTGGTATTAGCTCTTCTGCACCATTACCAGCGCTACTTTGCTCCTGTTTAGGTTTACCTGATTTAGAAACCTGACCAGCCTCTAGGTTTTCGGTGAATATAAAGTCATCACAGGCGTTGCGAAATGACACTGGCGTTTTTTTCTCACCTACGCCAAACACAAACTTCTCTGACTCTCTCAAACGTGACGCTAGCTTAGTAAAGTCGCTATCACTGGATACTAAAGCAAATGCGTCTATTTTTTCAGAATAGAGTAAATCCATTGCATCAATAATCATCGACGCATCTGTTGCGTTTTTACCCGTTGTATAAGCAAATTGCTGAATCGGCTGTATGGCTAATTCATTAAGAGGCGTCTTCCAGTTCTTCAACGCATCAATAGACCAGTCCCCGTAGGCACGCTTGATGAGAACATGGCCGTGTGCTGATATCTCATCCAAAATGGCAGAAAGTTTCGACAGCTGAGCGTTATCAGCATCAATTAGTACCGCTACTTTTTTGTGAACATCCAAGTCTTTCATCAATTTTATCCTTAAAAATACTTATTCTGTGTAACGACATTTAGGAAAGGCAGAACAACCTAGAAAGGTATTGCCTGCATGGGCTCCACGCTTTGCTTGCCGTTCAACAAGATCACTTCCGCACCTAGGGCAAGCGGTCTTTTTTATCTCCTCTACCTTTGGCTCCGCTTGCACATCAAGGATAAGTGAAAGCAGCTCGCCTCCATCAATGAGTACAATGGGCTTATCAGAGGCAAAATCTATAGCTTGCTGGGTGAATTTACCCGAACAAATTACGACAACCTTGGCTGCGTTGCTGGCAGTGAGCACGCCAAGCATCTCGCGTACCACACTGACACCAACTTTTTGCGCTTTCCATTGTTTACACTGAACGATGACTCGTTCATCACCTTTCCTAAGCTCTAGGTCAATTCCACCGTCAGCACCAAACCCACCTTCGGTTACTCGATACCCTTGTCTACGAAAGGCTTCTGCCACTAGCTCTTCGAAGTTGCGCCAGTGCAGCTGACGTATAGTTTCAATACTCTTTTGAGCATCTAATTGCTTGGCCTTACGTCGAGCATTAAAAAATGAAAATGGAGCAATGAGTAATATGAAAATTGCAAAGTAAGGCGCAGGAACAGCGAGCGCCTTAAATACCATATTGATAAGCTGATTATCCGTTTCGATAGAAGGTAGTAAATGGCCCATCAATAAATAGGTAATTGCCGATGTTATAACTGAAACCCACCATGGCGCTTGGAAAAGAAGGTCAGCAAAAGATGTGGTTTTTCTAGGCATAATTGAACATCCTTGTTAAATATCAAAAATATATTAACTCAAGCAATATCTTGATTGGGTATTAATTTCAATCGTGTAGTATCGTCTAACAATAGACGGTAGGTTTTTGAGAAATAGGAGAGGTAAACATGGACGTGTTTATCGGCATTGATGTCGCTTGTGCGAAAGATAAGTATTTACCGCTGGTGATTTGCACCAGACAAAATGGACAATTATTGCCGTTTCCATTAGCTAATTACCAAATAAAACCACCTAGAGGGTTGGGAAACGCTCTAACACTGCACGAAAAAGTAAATCAAACATTTGCAAACGATGTCGCGCGCTACATTGAAACGGTATGCGTCACCTATCAGTTGAATCCTGTTCGTATTGGCATTGACTCACCACTTAGACCAAGAGATAACCGGCTTAAACGCAGGCTCGCGGAACAGGCACTCGATAAGGCAGGCATCAATTGTTACACAACGCCATCGAGAGACGATTTCGAAGCCATTAAGGCAAAGGGTATTGATCATCTGCAAGCAGATAAGCCAATACAAAACCTGCCACATGCTCATCAAATATTTATGCTATTAGGTTTTGCACTGAACGAGCGGCTAAGCAAAATAGCTGAGTGCATAGAAGTCTATCCACACGCGACAGTCAAACAATTAGGCGTTGCTGATATCCATAAAAGCAAAGGGAATCAGGCCGAGTTACAATTATCTGCCATGTCGCAATATACGGGTTGGCCGATAACTAACGAAGACTGGGAACAAGCAGCCAACATGTGTCTTGGTTCGATGCACGATAGAGTGGACGCCTATAGTGCCGCATGGGTAGCCAGCTTACCCGAAATGGAGCGCACCTGTTTTGGTGACCCAGAGAAAGGCGATGCTATCTGGATACCAAAAGTTAAGCCTATAAACGGTATATCTGCAAAGCCACCGACAAAGCCCATTCCCATAACCAAGACAAAACAGGTTGTCTCCAATGCAGAAAATAAGCGTTCTTGTCCTGCCTGTCATCAGCATGAATTTAAACGATGGCCGTTTGGGTGGGATGCGCATGCAGCGCATCGCTGCACTGGACTAACAGAGGTCGAGCCTGAAGAAAGGAAGAAGGAGTTTAAGCGCCGATTTATGAGCAGTTAGACGCGTGCATGCTTTACAACCGTCTCAAAATAAACCACACTGAGCTAAAGTATAGAAACGTAAACAGGGACGATGCTCGACTCTATCAGCTTTGCTCAAAAACAGCGCCTTGCCTACATCGACTTTTGCCTATTGTTTAAAGGTGCGATTTATCGTCAGGACTTAGTTAATCGTTTTCAGGTCGGCTTATCGGCAGGCTCACGCGATTTCGGTATTTACAAAGAGCTTGCACCGGATAACCTGTCTTACGATTCACGAGAAAAGCGATACTTCCAGACTCCTCAGTTCAAACCTGTTTTCGAGCACGACGCAAGGCGCACCCTAACCAAACTTGCCAACGATATCTCCGATGGTTTCGATGCTATTGGTGATATTCATTTCCCAGTAGAGGCACCGTCTAGTCTGAATGTGCCAGATATCTTTATCGTAGCGCGCCTTGTTCAGGCCATTATTAATAATAAAGCGGTTAGCGTTATCTACACGTCACTTTCTAGCGGTTCGAATGCCAGAGAACTTGTTCCGCACTCCATCGTGTACAAGCTAACAAAAGGCAATGCGCCAGATACCGCGCAGATGAATGCCAAAGTACGCGAAATGATCACCGAGGCATTAAAGGCTGATGGAGTTGAAGAAATCTTTAAGCTTGGACAAGGCCAAGATGGCATAGATATCTTTGACGATGATTACCTTGCCAAGATAGAAAAGATAAAGCAGCCTAATACCAAAATTCAGTTGCTTCAGCAGATGCTGGCAAAAGCTTTGGGCGAGTTTAAAAAGGTCAATAAAACCAAAGCGTTTGATTTCTCAGAGCGGTTTAAATCACTGGTTGAAAAATATAACGAGTGAAAAGAAGAAGACGTACTGGTGAGCAATGTACTGGAAGATTTTTCGGACGAAATCATCAACATGTACAACGACCTCAGAACCGAAATGAACTCCTTCGAAGACATGGGCATCAACTTCGAGGAGAAAGCGTTCTACGACATCCTGCTTGCCTTAGCCGCCAAATACGACTTCAACTACCCCGATGATAAATTGCTGGAGCTAGCGAAGGCAGTAAAAGAAGTTGTGGACGACAAGGCCAAGTACACGGACTGGAGTCAGCGCGACGATATTAAAGCAGAGTTGAAAGTGGATTTAATCATACTGTTAGCTAAGCACGGCTACCCACCAGTCGATCGCGATGAGGTGTATAAGGAAATCTTCGAGCAGGCGGAGAACTTTAAGAAGAATAGGGGACAGGTCTAAATAGTAAGACTTGTATAGTCTTGTTCGTTGTGGACTTGCATCACTATTACTGGGTAATTAAAGGATTTTTATGGCGAAGGAAAATACGAGTAGAGAGATAAGTAAAGGATTTTACTGGTTACTAGGCTTGGTATTCGGTATTGCGCTGATATTTATGATCATTGTTTTTGGATTGTATTTCTTTACTTTTTCCGGCGAACTCGGCACTCAGGAGATGTTTGCACAGTTCGGAGATTTCATTGGCGGCTTGCTAAACCCGATTTTCTCCTTTCTGACTATAGTCCTACTCATTGGCTCATTGTTTTTGCAAAGGCAAGAACTGGGTAAAGTAGTTGAAGAGTTGGAGCTTACTAGAGGCGTCCATCAGTCTACAGTAAACATGAGTCTATATGAGCATTTACTTGAAGATTTTCAAAAAGAAGGTTCCGACACCAAAATGTCAGCCTTAAATTTCAGGGAATATTTGGATGAAAAGCTAACTCTAGACATTTCCCATAAAAATAACTACGAGATTGGAAACTTTACGCTATTTGAAATTATTTCCAATAATGGGCTTATGGATATTGCCAAGGAAAAAGGTTACTTAGCCTCTAGAGCATCAGCCACTGGTGACAATGTGACAGCATCTAGGGATTTTAAAGAAAAATTAGATTTACTTGACGCAAGTATAAAAAACATAGTTGAAAAACTTACGCAGGTAAGAGGTTTAGGATGCCCCAAATTGAGAGCAAGTGAGTTACTTGGGTTTTGTGAAGAGATTTTGGAGGACTATTACTATTCTAAGCATATCAACAAAATGGCTAAAACGAATCTGCTCAAGTACGCTCGTTTCAATGAGCTCTTGGCTGCGGTTGAAGACTACCCTGAGAATCCGATTCCTAAGGGTATAATCTCAACGTAAGTTGACTAAAAAAGCCTGACTAAATGCTAATAATATTAATATCTAAAAAACTAACTAAAACTTAGTCACTTACGCGAAAAAGGCTTGAACCATCAATTTTGGTCGCTTGACCATTTTCATAGCTGCCGAGATACTTACAGGGTACTATAGTATTGTAAACTTCATCATTATCTACACGATATAAAATCTTGCCAGATAAATCATAAACGTATTCCCCATCAAATGTCCCTGTGTGATTGCCTTTGGCATCATAAACTTGCTTATACATTCTTACTCCTAGTCAATCTGAAAAAATGGGGAAAATTCGTGGTTTCCGGTTTTTTCACTATACCCATAAAATCACTACAACGTGCGGGAAAAAACTCAAAATTAGTTGATGTTAATCGTCTTGAAAGCAATCAAACTGGCTTAGGTAAAAGCGAGAAATAGACCAGTGGTAATGCGACTTAAAGATAAAGATGCGCAATTATTCGCTCGTTATCTGTGCGAGAGCAAAAATCTGGCTTGTACGTTTTACATATGTTGGGGTTTTGTTCTTAGACGATGTTATCCCGATCACCATTCTTTCTTAATGTAGCAATATGACAGATAATTTGCTATCAATACAGAAAGTATAAAAGTTTTGCGATTCGTTGGCAGAAAAACGCGTAAATCGCGCTTTACTAACTCGTTATAAACCAAGGAGGAGTTGTGGCGCACGTTGCAAAGAAAAAAGCTAAGAGAAAGCCAGTTACAATTTATTCGAAGATACTTAATTCTCTAGAAAACAAAGATTATAAATATCGGACTTTGCAAGGTATTGCAAAAGAGACCGGGTTATCTGAGGCTCAAATCATAGCAATTATACAAAAGCATTCTGACGAGATTGTACAACTCCATAGAACAGATAGAGCTGGACATCGCTTATTCAGCACAAGAAAAAAATACAGAAAAACAGCTGGTGTTTCTGAGAGGTTTATGGGGGCTTTACTTAATCGTGTCTACTGAAATTACTCTTCTAGGGTTTGGTATTGCTAAGGATACTTTCATTAACTTAGCCGGTTTGTTTGGTGGTTTTTTCCCTTTTATTGTTGATCTTATACAACGACAGAATATAGAGATATCGAAACGAACTGACCTGTGTAAATTATTCTATTTTGTTAAGCTTGTAATCCTGCCTACCTGTGCATTAATAATTACAGCATTCGCAACGAGCTCTGGAAACGTAACAACTTGGATCGCGGCATTGTACTTAGGTGCCACTTTCCCAGTATTTGCACAAAAAGCAGTATCAATGAAACCCCCAGGAATGGACACCAAAGTGGGTGCTTAACTTTTCACCCGTTAGCTAACTTTTAATCACCGCTTTAGGTGGCGTCGAGCGTCTACTTGTCTTAAACAGACTCCCGCTTTCGCGGTAGCGATGACCTGAAATTCGCTCAAATAAAATCCTCCAAAGCAAGAAGATCACCGATTAGCTGCAGAACGAGTCAATGTAAAAAAGTGAAAATAGTTGCTGTTCACAGAAACCTCTGATAATCAGAGTAGTTGCGGTAATAAACAAAAATAACTCCATATTAATACGACTTAACAGTGATTAATTAACTATTCCAGTAATAACGTTTGCTACATGAACAGTTTTAATTAACTTCTCTAAGCAGCATGTGCTGTTTTTGTTTGCTGGGCATAAACAGTACCCTATTGTCTTTGAGAGATTCAGGATATTTGCCCAAACCTGTCGCTAGTATGACTTGATAATCTTTGCCATATTCATCGAGCTCCTCGAACTTACTAATACAATTTATCAAATTCTTTAACTCTATACCGGCTGTTTCAGGCGTATCTATCATCAAAAATTTCGGGAAAGACACATCGTCATTTTTAAGTGACAAGTGCATGAGTGTAAGGTAATACATAAGACGAATAGAAACCCTAGAGCTTGCTTCCCTGTATTCTCCTTCGTTGATAGATGGTAAGTAATCCTCAAGCTTAATTCGGGCTGACCTGCATTCCGGCAGGGTATCCACAACCAAACGATTATAGATATTACTAAACTCTTTAACTTTGTCAGTAATATCTAACTGTGCTTTAACTTCAAGCCCTTTTCTGTACAATTCTGCTTTCTTGGCACTATCTCGCTTCGCATCATAATCATCTTGCAGCGATTTCAGCTTTGTTTCAATTTCCAGAAGTTGATATAAGTTGTTGATCTCTTCCCTTACATCGAGGATTCTATCGTCAATATCGTTCAAGCTCTCTATATCAACCTTTTGGTCAATTTTATTGAGGTTTGCCTCTAATTGACTACGTAATTCTTGAATTTTATTCTCAAGAACGGATATTGATTTTTTGACTTCTGTTATTTCTTCATTACATCCATTATATGCCAATTTTATTGTCTTCAAAGTTTTGATTTTAGCTCTTAATATCTCTTTATATTCTTGAGATGTATAGAAGAAACGTTCATAACGTTCTTCTTCAACAGGAGAGCCACAAACACAGTGACCTTCAGCTCTCTCAACTTTTCCAAGGCAATAGGGGCAAGTGTCAGCAGTGAACAAATTAAGCTGATCATGGGAGAAAATAACTTTTTGAATTTGGCTTATTTCTCTTTGCGTTTCAGTGAGAATTGACTCTAAATCTTGCCTTTCATTCAAAAGACTAATGAGCTTTTCCTTCCTTGAACTTAAAGACAACTCGTTGGTGATTATTTGGCTTTTAGTAGCTTCTATCGCTGGAGCAATAGTACTGTCTTTAGACCTATTGTTCTTAAACGCCAATCTAGCAGCGTGTAACTTTTCGAGCCGAGCCTCTTGGTTTTTGATTTCAGCGTTTAGGAAGCTTGTGTTCTTTTTTAACTCATCACTCTTACGCATCTTATCTGCAATAAGGCTGTATTCGTCAACCAGGCTTTTTGCTATGGATTTTTCCTTTGCTAGGCGCTTCTCATTTACTATTGCATCGTAATAATCCGAGTAGGACTTTCCAATTAGAAGTTCAAAGATCGCCTTACGAAGTACTTCTGAGTCCGCAACGAGAGCAGACTTATTATCTAGCTTTTTGTAAATGTTCTCCGGATCGGGTTGCTGATCATGGTAGATTAACCTGAGAAGGTTATTAAAATTCACTTTAAAGTTTGAATAACCATGGAAAAGCTCTACAACTGCGATACCCAACTGGTCGAGTATCCAATCTGAAAAGATGTGATCATTTTTAACGTTTCTGTTTACTTTGAGGTTGAGAGTATTTTCAGTATCAAGATTTAATGTTTTTTCTGGTTCGGCTTTATCATTTAGTTTCTTCAATTCGATCGTGTAAGGTGTGATAGTGATATCGTTATCACCAATGTAACGCCTTAGCACAAAGCTATTACGCGATATTGTGACAAAAAGGTCTACATAATTATCAAGGTCTGAAGTTATTTGTAAGTGCTTCACGTCAGAACTTTTATCAAAGCTCTGAACCTCACCGCCAAGACCATAATAAATCAAATTGAATAATGTACTTTTCCCAGTGCCATTGTCGCCCTCAATAACTACTATATTTTTATTGAACTCTTGGGATTCAAAGTGATACTTCTGGCCTGAGTAGACAACTTTATTTATCCTTAGATACCCCATGTGCTAACTCCGTTTTTTGTGTAGATATTGTCTAGCATGGTTTCCAGTTTTAAGGTTTTAAGGCGGCGAACAGACTTTCTCAATATTGAAATATTTTCATATTCCTTTGAAAAAACCTCACGATTAAAAAAGCTTTTTGGTATCACATTTTTTTTAAGGAAAAGATTGATAGAGTCTTGTGAACTTCCTCTTTCAAGTTCAATAAATCCTCTTTTCTCTAGTGTAAAGAGTATTTTTAAGACTTCGCTTCGACGCATTAGCCCACTGGAGTAACTGTTAAAGAGAATCTCAGTATCAGTCGGATTTAGAGGGGCTTCACTTGAATTTTCAATGATATAAATAAGTTTTTCACTAGAAACTATATTTACCAGGAATGCTAGCTTTCTGTAATCTTTGAAGCTTGATTTTTCGTCACAATCGAGCCCGTCAAGGATTATAAATATTGAGTAACAGAAAAGATAGAAATCTTCACCCGATAGATACATTAATCGTTTTTTAACGTGGTTACTTGTCATTTTCTCTCTCATCAAACGCTAAAAAGCATGTATCGAATAGGTCTAGAACTATCCCTTCTATCAACTTTTTGTTAGAAAGAGAATAATGATAATCCTTTTTTAATTCATCAATACTTTCTACTGACTCGTTAAATAAATCAGAAAATAAACTATCCACTTCATTAACAGTTAGGTTTGGCTTTCGATCATTTTCGAAGAAGTAATCATTGCAAGCTTCGAAAACTCTATATTTAAGGGAAAGAACAGTCTTGTTAGAGTCAGACTGTTCTTTCTTTGATCTACATGCCTTTCTCGCTAGGTGTTGAAATTTATTTTTGGGGTAGTCTTTTGCAACAGCCTCTATCTTATCAATTAAGCTACGTTTATCCGTGATTTCAAGCTGAAGCCTTTCAAGTTCTTGCCAAACTGGATCCATGACGAGGCCTGGTAGTTCTGATTCAGCTTGCTTAAAAATTAACTTTACATCTGAACTGTGAACTAGCTTTTCAACAAGATTTGTTTTGTTTTGCTTTTCATCAAGCTTTTCCATTAAAAGCGAGAAAATTATTTCTTCTTTATTTGCGTGGTTTACATTGTGAAGAGGCGAAGTCTTTATTAAATCTAGAACAGTCTTTTTTAGGCTGATTTCGTCGTCTTGACCAAATTTCCATGTAATCCTGCCTAAAAACGTTCTTAATTGTGAAATACTTTGTTGATTTAGAGTTTGCAGGTGTCCCCTATTATCTTGGTTTGGGTATTGCCGCTCATACTCTTCCTTTAATACTTCGTGAATGGCCGTCACAACTATGTCTTTCAAGTCTTTTTTTGAAGCTAGTAGTTCCAATAGAGGCTCGTCAGGCAACTCAATGGTTACGCCATTGTCTAGTGTATGTTTTCTCTCTTTACCAACACCTGTGGTTGTATAAAACCCCAAGTAGACATGTTCACTATTCTTTAATTGGTTAGCGTAGATGTCGAAAAAGCTTACTAAAGTATTTTTTACGGCAGGGCTGTGTATTGTGAACTTCCCATCTGCAGCGTAATTTTTATCTTCTTCATAGTAATTTTTTTGGCTGTTATCTTCGACATGCCAATGGGAGACATCTTCTACATTTTCTATTGCAGTATAAAAAACGGAGTCAGTATCTTTATTTATACTTTTAAGCATTAGCTCAATTGCTCTAACTTTTTGCAGTCGAAAACCTTTGGTTTTGTCTGAAGCTTCCCTGTTAATTGATACTGAAGTCACTAAACTTAAATCCTTTCTACGACCAAAAATAAATTATTTCAGAACAATTGCGATTACGAAAGCATACTACAATGCGCTGTGACTGTTCCAGTGAACGCAAGTTTGCTTTAAGTTGTAATTCATTTCCAGCTAGAGTTACATTTCGTCACCGACTTGCTGCCCCAGTCAGTTATGCTATTTGCTTTATTCTTTCGAGGAGTAGCGCCTCACTGGGTTCTAATGACTGCAAATTTTCACCTCAAGGCACGAAACTTCAAAAGTAAGACAATTAACAATACATCCTTGTATGACGTATCGAGCTAGGGTTTGTTTACTATCAGATTACAGAATCTCTAGACACAAAAAAACCGACTCGAGGTCGATTATTGTTTTGTTGCGTTTTTATGGATGGTACCAGAGGCCGGACTTGAACCGGCACACCCTCGCGGGCGGTGGATTTTGAATCCGATGCATTTACTAACGAGCAAACAGTAAGAATAAAAAAGCCCTCGCATTTCTGCAAGGGCTTGAATGATGGTGCCTCGACCCGGGATCGAACCAGGGACACGCGGATTTTCAATCCGCTGCTCTACCAACTGAGCTATCGAGGCACTTAAACTGTGCTATGTAAGCTTTATAAAAAACTTTGCAAAACTTTGCAAGCTTTATCGAAGTGCTTACTAACTTTAAAACTATTGCTCTAAAAGCTTTCTTGGTAAATCTGATTGGAAGTGCTTGCACTTTTCAATCCGCTGCTCTACCAACTGAGCTATCGAGGCTGAAACTTGTTAGCGTTCTAGGCGTTTACTGCCTGTCCTGCTGTGGGTGCGTATTAAACGGTTTTCGCCTTCACAAGTCAACCGTTTTTCTCGCTTTTTTTTGCGCTTTTATTACTGTTTGCGCATTGTTTGCTCAAAAAACGCTTTTTTGCTTATTTTTCAGGCGGAACGTAGCCTTCAATCGTAGGCTCTACGTCGTCAAACAAGTATGCCGACATTTTTTCTTCTAAAAACTTACGGGCATTCGGCTCCATCATATTCAACTTGTGTTCGTTAATTAGCATGGTTTGCTTTTTTTGCCATTCAGCCCATGCCTCTTTAGAAATGTTGTCGAAAATACGCTTACCCAGCTCCCCCGGGTAAAGTTGGAAATCTAAGCCGTCAGCTTCTTTTTGAAGCTTGCGACAAAATACCGTTCTTGCCATGTTATTTCCTTTCGTTCGCTATCTGCTTAGCAAAAAATATTGCGTTGGGCTTAGAACGCCTAACGCATTAACTGCTGAATAATCTTGGTTGTAGGTGCCGCCAAACCAACTTCAATAGGCTCGTTCAACGAAAACCAACGAAATGCCGTTTCGGCTACGCGCTTTGATGGAGCAGAGTTTACCACGGCCACTACTGGGGTGATATCTAAATGAAAATGGCTAAAGGTATGACGGAACCCTTCAAGCGTTCGGGTTTCGTCGACACTGATACCTCGCTTGGCAAACTGCTCAATCCCCTCTTCTATTGAAGACACCTCAATAAAACCATATAGGCCCCCCCAAAGCCCTGTTGAGGGCCGCTGCTCTAAATACACTTGGCTGTTAAACTGCGCCACCATCATATAGGTGGATTTCTCCGGTAGCGCCTTTTTCGGCTTCTTACCCGGGTAGTCGGCTTGCGCGCCTTGGGCGTAGGCAATACAGTCGGCTTGAAGCGGGCACTCATCACACTTTGGCTTGCTTCGCGTACAGATCATCGCGCCCAAGTCCATCATCACCTGCGTATAGTTGGCACAACGTCCGCCTTCTGAATTGGTAGGCGTGTTTTTCTCGGCCACTTCCCAAAGCTGATTCTCTACCTTTTTCTGTCCCGGCCACCCGCCGATTGCATAGTATCGGGCCAACACACGCTTCACGTTGCCATCTAATATAGGAAAGCGCATATTGCGAGACAGCGAAAGTATCGCCCCAGCGGTAGAGCGCCCTATGCCGGGCAAATCCATGACTTCTTCTAGACTATAGGGAAACTCGCCGTTGTACTTTTCTACCAGCGTATTCGCAGCTTTGTGAAGATTTCTTGCTCTTGCGTAGTAGCCAAGCCCAGTCCAATGATGAAGCACGTCGTCTTGAGAAGCCTTAGCCAAGTCGTGCACGGTGGGAAAAGACGCCATAAAGCGTTTAAAGTAGGGAATTACCGTGGTGACTTGAGTTTGCTGCAGCATTATTTCCGACACCCACACCTTATAAGGCGTAACGTCTTGTTGCCAAGGCAAATGCTTTCGCCCGTGTTTATCAAACCATGCGAGTGCTCGCTCTGCAAAGCTACCTGTATATTGTTGTTCTGTCATAATCGTCTGTATGGGCAGTTACTACCGCTTGGTCGTTTTCTACTTAGCGACCATTCATTAAAAAGCGCGCTATGGTAGCATGTAACTAGCCAGTTTATTGTTAAGGAGCACACGTGTCTGTGCAGCACCCTGTTTTATTTTTTCCCGGTACGCTCTGTGACGAGCGCGTATTTCTACCGCTTTGGCGCGAACTAAATATTGCACAACGTCGTTATGTACCGCTTCAATGGGCAGCATCGCTAGAAGAAATGCTGGCATTAAGTGAATATCGTATTCTTGATAACGAAAAAGTGCACCTTGTGGGTTATTCGATGGGCGGGTTTATAGCTGCATTAGTAGCACAGCGCAATCCTGCCAATATTGCTTCGCTAACCTTAATCGGTTACAACCCAGAAGGGTTATCAAAAGAAGAAATTGCAAAGCGTAAGCAGCTTACTACTATGCTTAAGCAAGGTAACTTTAAGCCCGACAACGACGCTTATCTTTCGCGATTTATCCACCCTTCCCGCTTAGCGGATGAAAACGTGGCTGGCGTTGTAAAATCGATGGCGCAGGATTTAGGTAAAACAACGTTACTCAACCACACGCTAGCAACCACACCACGAGAAAGTACCGTTAAAGCGCTCGCAAAGATCAATGCGTCAGTAACGTTTATTACTGCCCAGCAAGACGCCATTGCACCAGCAGAAACAATTAAGCAGCTAAAAAATGTACTACCCAAAGCGACGTTCCACACCATTAGTGACGCCGGGCATATGGTAGTACTTGAGAAAACTGACGCCGTAGCGTCTATTATTGCTAAACAAATTGGCGTATAAAATTACAGCATTTTTGCCACGATAGCGTTGCATAAGCCGTGGGTAAGTGGATAATGCGCCACCATAAAATTGGGTAAGAAAGGCATTGCAAATGAGGCAATTCAAAAGTCAGGCGGAAGCAGAAGCCGCTGGAGTATACGTAAGCAAGGTAAAAAGCTTCGTGAAACGCGAAGGTAGACTTACTAAAGCACAAGAAAAAGCGCTAGAAGATCACTGGCCAACCAAGGGCATTGACTACGCTGAAGCACCGTTATCGCTGTCAGAAATTTTTGGCCGAAGTGCGCCTGTTGTTGTAGAAATTGGCTTTGGTATGGGCAAGTCATTGGTTGAAATGGCCGCAAATGCACCTGAGAAAGACTTTATCGGCATTGAAGTTCACCGTCCAGGCGTTGGCGCATGCTTAGCTGAAGCAAGCGAACAAGGCGTCGAGAACTTGCGTGTAATGGACCATGATGCAGTAGAAGTGCTTAAGAATATGATCCCAGACGGTTCGTTGTCTCGCCTACAACTATTTTTCCCAGATCCTTGGCACAAGAAGCGTCACCACAAACGCCGTATTGTTCAACCTGAATTTGTTGAGCTGGTTCGCACCAAATTAGCTATTGGCGGTTGTTTTCATATGGCGACGGATTGGGAGCAATATGCTGAGCACATGTTAGACGTTATGATCAATGCCGACAGTTACACCAATACTGCAACTGACGGCGACTATGTACCTCGTCCAGACTACCGCCCAATTACCAAGTTTGAAACCCGTGGCCAAAAACTAGGTCATGGCGTTTGGGATCTAATTTTCGAGCGTACTAAGTAATGATTTTATCTCCTCAAAGCCAACTGTTAGAACGTAATATCGCGCTTTTCGACGAAGGTCAGTGGGCATTTATCAACCCTTCTGATGCGTATTTTCTGGACGGTCTTAAATCGCAAGAAGTCACGGTAATTCACCAGTATTTCGATATTTTTTCAGAGTGCGTAAGAGTCGTACCCTCGGTATCGTTTGATAGCCGAGATATTACGCGCACAGGTTTTGAGGTGACGCAAAAAGTCGGAAATCATACTCATATATTTACGCCTTTCGTTGCACTAGAGAAATCTCACACTGACGTGATGATTTTCTTACCCAAAGCAAAAACCCATTTTCAGATGCTATTGCGAATGGCAGCCAGCATGGTGGGCCAAAATGGTCGTATTCACGTGGTGGGTGAAAATAAGGGCGGTATAAAGAGTGCTGCTAAGTTGATGGACCAATACGGACCAACCCAAAAGGTTGATTCTGCTCGCCACTGCAGTCTTATTACCGTTTTAGTTGAAGAGCCACATCTTGCCTTTGAACCGGATGCATGGCTCGATATGAATACTTATCACGTTGAGGGCACGGCTTGGCAAGTGGCCTCTATGCCTGGCGTATTCAGCTACAAAGAACTGGATGCGGGAACTGAGCTTTTACTAGAAAAACTCTCAACGTCACTGAGTGGTGAAATTCTGGATTTCGCATGCGGCGCTGGCGTGATTGCCAGTTATATAATGCTTAAGTATCCGCATTTGAAGCTTCATCTTACTGATGTTAGCGCACTTGCAGTTTACTGTAGTGCACTCACCCTAGCAGACAACGGATTATCAGCAACACTCTATGCTGCAGATGGATTGCACGGTTTTACCCAAAAAGTACAGCATATTGTCACCAACCCGCCATTTCATACTGGCATTAAAACTGACTACACCATCACTAAGCGCTTTATTTCTGACGCTAAAGCAAGCTTAAGTCGTGGCGGCACTATGCAGATGGTGGCAAACCGATTCTTACCCTACCCAGGTTTGCTCGCTGAGCACTTCCAAACGGTCTATACCACAGCACAAACGTCGCAATTTTCTGTTTATCAAGCGGCTTTGTGATTAAAAAAACCATTAGCTTGTGCTAATTTAGCTTTTCTACCTGTTGCTCATGCCATTGCGTACTCCACGCAATGGCATACGGCGCTTTTTCCGTACACTATATTTAAGCATTACAAGTGCACTGCACGTTACGCTCTGGGGGATCACCTGTGAATATTGTATTTGCTATTTCAGAAGTTGAAGAATTGGTAAAAACCGGCGGCCTTGCAGACGTTGGAAAAGCACTCCCACTCGCGCTTGATACCTTGGGCGAAAGCATCACCATTGTTATGCCTTATTACCAAGTACTGGCTGAACAGTTGAACTTACCAACTGTAACCGAGCAACAAACCCTGTTTACTGAAGGTCAGGTGTACCATTTTGATATTCGCTACATGCAATGGCACGGCATTCCTATTTACTTTGTAGACTCGCCTGAATACTTTATGCGTGAAGGGCTATACGCCAACGCATTTGAGGCCTATGAAGACAATGGTGAGCGCTTTAGCTTTTTCAGTGGCGCCGTACTTCAAACGCTAAAAGCTATTGATAAAAAGCCTGACATTATTCACTGTCACGACTGGCATGCGGCCATGCTGCCGTTTTTACTTACCCACGACAAATCTGGGTATTTTGACGGTACTAAAACCATATTCACTATTCATAACGCGGCTTTTCAAGGCGTGCATAAGCTTGAGAGCATTCCCTTTCTTCGCCATCATCCAAACATTCTGGCGCAAGTGCACGGCGGTTACATCAATATGCTGCAAAGCGGAATTGAGTTTGCCACGAAAGTGACAACCGTAAGCCCTAACTATGCGAGCGAGTTACTTACTGACCTGGGTAGTCATGGCCTGCACGAGCGGCTTGTAAATCGTCAAGCCGACTTAAGCGGTATTCTTAACGGATGTGACTACACGCAGTGGAACCCCGAGACAGATACATTCCTACCTGAGAATTACAGTGTAGAGAATCTTCATCCAAAGACCGCATGTAAACGAGCATTACAGGAGAAGTCGGGATTACCTGAGAATGGCAACGTACCGCTTATTGGAATGGTGTGCCGGCTGACTGAACAAAAAGGCTTTGGCTACATACTGCCCATCTTGGACGATTTAATTAAGCACAATGTTCAAATGGTAATTGTGGGCACGGGCGACCCTAAAGTGTGTATGGACCTTGGCGAATTCGCTCAACAACACCCTGACCAATTCGCGTTTATAAATGGGTTTAGTTCCGAACATGCCCATTTGGTAGAAGCCGGCGCTGATTTCTTCCTAATGCCTTCTCAGTTTGAGCCGTGCGGATTGAACCAGATGTACAGCTTAGCTTATGGAACCATCCCCATCGTACGTTCGGTAGGCGGACTCAAAGACACGGTTATCGATTACAGCAACGATAGCGAAGGTACGGGTTTTGTGTTTGATGATCCTACGCCACATGCACTGCTATCTTGTATTCGTCGAGCTCTGCTGGCGTTCTACGAAGATGCCGGAAAATTCAGGGCGATGCAGCAACGTGGAATGCGAACGCGATTCACATGGGAAGCAGCGGCGAAGAATTACCAGCAACTATACGTTTCAACCCTCAACTAAAGGGCTTTGCGTACATTAATTATTGTTTATGGGCGTCTTCCTTTTTGCGCATTTTTGCGCCACTATGAATATATGGAAGACGCGAATGGACAATACGCAAAACGGATATGACGGATAAAGTAGTCAAGCTTACGATTAAAAGCCTTTTCATTTGGGTGGTAATGTCAATTACTACGTTTTCGCTTGCAGTGTTATCCAGTCTTGCCGTCTACACGCAAATTAAAACCTACCGTCATGAACTTGAGTCTAACGCACTCATGTTGGCCAAGTTGGTCGCAAGCAGCTCAGCTATGTATCTTTATGACGAAACGCCAGAGCGTATTGAACTTGCCCTAAGTAACCTTGCTGCCGCCGACCATGTTTTAAATGCCCATGTTTACAAAGCGCAAAGCGGTAACCTAGAGCCCCAGATTTTCGCCTCTTATAACAAGGAAGGCCAGTTATTGTTAGGAGGCAAGGAAAATCAACTGGCGTCCATGTTTATGACACCTCAATTGGCCGACAATGGTCAATACCTTGAATTAAGTGCAAAAGTCTTCGACACTGAGACGAACATTCAGTTGGGCTGGATATATTTACGAATTTCCTCAGAGAATTTTAACCAGCTTGTTGGAAAGTCGATTTGGCTTAATTTGGCAGTAGCCTTGGCGCTTTTGGCTATTAGCTTTTACTTTGCAGTGCGTATGCAACGTATTGTAACTGGCCCCGTTGAAGACATTGCTAACTTCTTGCAGCGTACTTCACGACAACGTGATTATTCAGCCCGTGCCAGCGGCTCCACTATTAGAGAACTCGATATCTTGGCTGACGCCGTGAATGTGATGCTGTTTCGCATGCAAGAGTACATGCAAAAGCAACGACAGGCGGAGGAGCAACATAGAAAGCTCAATGCCAGCTTAGAAGATATGGTAAGTCACCGAACCACCGCCCTTAAGGATGCAAACCAGGAACTTATTCAAACGTTAGAAAAGCTACATCAGTTTCAGCGTCAAATTGTACAGAATGAAAAGATGGCCTCGCTTGGTGATATGGTTGCGGGCGTTGCGCACGAGGTAAATACTCCGATAGGTTTAGGCGTTACTGCGTCGACAATGATGCTAGACAGGTTAGCGGTTATTCAAAAAGACTTTGAAAATAAAACGCTGAAAGCCAGTGCAATGAAACGCTTTTTGGATGAAAGTAACGAAAACCTCAACATAATTTACCGCAATTTGAACAGAGCTGCCGAACTTATTAGCAGTTTTAAGCAGGTTGCTGTAGATCAAACCTCAGAATCTAGTCGAAGTTTTTGCGTTGTACAGCTAGTTAATGAGATACTATTGTCATTGCAGCCTCGACTCAAAAAATTAAAACACAACATCAACGTAGATTGCGACCCTACCCTTAGCGTTGAAACGAAGGCTGGCCCAATAAATCAAATCTTGATTAATTTAATCATGAATTCGGTTATTCATGGGTTTGAAACCATGGATGAAGGCACAATTGATATTCGTGCCGAAATGGTGAGTAGCAATAAGCTCAAGCTTGTTTATACCGATAACGGAAAAGGCATTTCCCCAGAGATTCGCAAACGGATATTTGATCCCTTTGTCACCACGAAGCGTGGGCAAGGTGGTTCCGGATTGGGAATGCACTTGGTATACAACTTAGTAACGCAAGCCCTTAATGGTTCAATATCGATCACCAGTGAGGAAGGCAACGGCGTAGAATTTGTAATTATCTTCCCCGTTGTTAATGCGAAAACGTCAGAATAGTTGTATAAAGTATGAACTTTTCTTGATTTTTATTGGCTAACCCCAATACCTTAACAGTAAGAATATTCACAAGTTGCTTGCAATCAAGTACATGAATATTAAAATTTAACCAGTTAGTTGCTTAAATCGTATTTTAGAAAGAGTGTAGAACACCATGCAGACGCCAAATGTGTTAATTGTTGAAGATGAGGTGGTAACCCGTACCACGCTTAAGAGTTTATTTGAAGCGGAAGGGTATAATGTGTTTGAGGCCGAGAACGGTGATCAAATGCATGATTTCTTCGAGAATCACGCTATCAATTTGGTTATCATGGACATTAACCTACCGGGGAAAAATGGCCTTATCTTGGCACGTGAAGTACGTGACCGTAAAAACGTCGGGCTTATCTTCCTAACGGGTCGTGATAACGACGTTGACCGTATTCTAGGTCTTGAAATTGGCGCAGACGATTATCTGACTAAGCCTTTCAACCCTCGTGAATTGACTATTCGCGCGCGCAACTTACTGTCTCGTACTACAAACTCTTCAGAAGACGACGATTTACCAAGCCGTGTAAGCTTCAACGGTTGGACGCTTGACGGTGATAGCCGTTCACTGATTTCGCCTAGCGGGAAAGAGTTCCGTCTACCACGCAGTGAATTCCGCGCTCTTCACCTTTTCCTAAGCAATCCAGGTAAGATCCTTACCCGTGAGCAGCTAATTATGGAAATGACGGGGCGTGAACTTCGTCCGAATGACCGTACGGTTGACGTAACGATTCGTCGTATTCGTAAGCACTTCGAATCAGATCCTTCAGATGAAGAATTGATTGTAACCATTCACGGTGAAGGTTACCGTTTCTGCGGTCAGGTTGACGGCTAAGACGTTGCCTGAACGAGTTTTGAATTAATGAAAAGCCGCTACTGTGTAGCGGCTTTTTTATATGTAAACACTTTATCCCAGTGACGGCATAACTAAGCTATGCCGCGAATTGTCATTTGAGATATCGAGTGCTAAATGATCGACTTCGCACTGAGGATTAGTTGTCAGCAGCGCTAAAGCAAACTGAGTAGCGGTATTGCTTCTCTTCCAACAAGAATGCTTTATGTGTACTTGGGCTCCATGAATCATCGCCGCCTACGCCCATGTGGGCATGATCTATGTACACAAACACACAATCTTGAGGTGTTAAATCACAGGTGTGTTTTGCCTCGTCTAGCTGTGCTTGTCCATATTCGCTCACGTTAAAATAGAACTGTCCTTTTGCTTTCAGGCCGCTAACCTCAAGTTGTGTACAGCCACAGCGCAAGCCGTTGTCCGTTGGGAATATGTAGCACGTTTGCATCTCTTCTATAGGTAAGGTGTAGCGACCATAACGCACTGCCGCTTTTCTGTCAGGATAGTTCTCAAATGGCCCTAGTCCTTGCCAGGTAATCGACGTTGGCTTATTGGCTACGGGTACCGCCGTTTGCATACCAATACGCGGCATAGGCGGTAAACCATCATCCAAAAGCACTTCAACGTCTACCGATAGCTTGGCCTGTACATTTATGGTGTAAACCCACTTTGTTGCCGCTACCAGCTTTCCTGAATGGTGATAATCAAATAACGATGTTGTACGCACGTCTTGCGCGCCCTGCTCAACATTTACACTTGTGCAAGTGCGTGTCCACTTGCCAATTCCAGCACGACGCCAGCGTGACTCCCACGCATTCGGGTCGGGATTATCAACTTCGCTTACCCCGATGTCGTTATCTAGCGGCGCTCTAAAGAAGTTATCTTCTAGCGGCGCGCTAAGTATTTCCTCCGCGCCTTGAAGCCACGAGGTTAATAGCCCGCTTTCACTACTAAAACTAAATACGTTGTTTAGCGCATGTACCAGCAACATCCCATCCTGAGCTTCAATTGATAGCTCACTAGTACCGTTTGCTATGTCGTTATCATTAAGAGAAAACGACACAATTCCAAGCTTGTTGACTAGCGCTAACTGGGCGGTGTCCATGACATGCCCTGCATGAGCCCACGGGCTATCTTTTGCTAATACTACGTCAATATTTAAGTGATAGTCGGCACCCGCTTTGAATGTAATATCTGGGGCCAGGCTGAGCGTTTGTGTTTGTTGCGGGGCAATGTCGATTTCACATTCGCCCTTTGCCTCAGCAATCGGTTTTCCGTTTTCTAGCAATTGCCAACGTAACAACTCATTGTCTGTACGTCTAAATAGGTAATCACTGCTTACGGTAAGCTCAAACTTGTTGTCTTTCTCAACCAACGAAAAGCTTAAGTGCTGCTGACAATATTTAGCTTCTAATAAGTGCGGATGTGGCGTTCTGTCTGGAAATAACAGACCGTTTATACAGAATTGTCTGTCGTTTTCAGTATCGCCGAAGTCTCCGCCGTAAGCCCAGTAAGCTTCGCCGCTATTAGTGTGTTTTACTAATCCTTGATCAACCCAGTCCCAAATAAAGCCACCTTGAAGGCGAGGATAAGCCTTAAACGCTTTCCAGTATTCATCAAAGCTACCCAAGCTATTACCCATAGCATGCGCATATTCGCATAGAATAACGGGGCGGTTTTCCCCCGGCATCGACAACCATTTTTTAATGGCCCACTTAGGCACGGCATCGTCTTTAATGTCGGTATCAACCCGAGCGTACATTGGTGCAATAATGTCGGTAGCCGTTGTATCAGCGCCGCCGCCTTCGTACTGTACAGGGCGCGATGGGTCAAATGACTTTGCCCAGCCATACATTGCATCGTGTGTAGGGCCGTGACCAGACTCATTCCCTAACGACCAAATAATGATGCTGGGGTGGTTTTTGTCGCGCTCGACCATTTGCGTGAAGCGTGCCATGTAGGCGCCGGCCCATAGCGGGTCGCGAGAAAGCCTTCCCATTGGGAACATACCGTGGGTTTCGATGTTGGCTTCATCTACCACATAAAGCCCGTATTCATCACAAAGCTCATACCAACGAGGGTGATTTGGATAATGAGCGGTACGCACGGCATTGAAGTTGTTTTGCTTTAACAACTTAATGTCTTCAAGCATGTCATTTTCATTGATTGCATGCCCTTTCGTCTGATGGTGTTCGTGACGGTTAACCCCACGAATTAGCACGGCTTTACCATTTACCAATAACTGGCCGCTTTTCATTTCAATGTTTCTAAAGCCAACGTTATAGGCCTCAACATCAACGGCGTTGCCATTCTCATCAATAAGTGAGACTACGATGCGGTACAGATTCGGTGTTTCAGCAGTCCAGTGTTTAGGTTCATTCACATGAAGCGTTTGAAAAACTACATCATCCCAACCGCCCTTTTCATCAATACGTTTATTGTTAGTGCCGGTAATGACTGGCTCTGTGACAGCGTTATCGCCATCAAAAAGCTGGATGCCCACTTTGTAAGTAGAAGGCGCATTGATGGCGGTACGTACGGTTACTGTTGCGTCGCGATAGCATGCGTCAAGGCTTGGCGTAACAAACACGTCCTGAATGTGATGCTGAGGTTTGGTGACTAGATTTACGTCGCGGAAGATACCGCTAAGCCACCACATGTCCTGATCTTCTAAGTAGCTGCCGTCTGACCATCGGATCACCATTACCGCTAGTCGGTTTTCACCTTCGACCAAGTAGCCAGACAAATCGAATTCAGCCGGTAGTCGACTGTCTTGGGAATAGCCTACATACTCGCCGTTGCACCACAAGTGAAACGCGCTATTTACCCCTTCAAAGACAATATGATTGCGCTGTTTTAACTCATCCTTGGTAACGTTGAATGTCGTACGGTAGCAACCCGTTGGATTCTCGCTGGGTACCACTGGAGGGTTCACCGCAAAGGGATATTTAACGTTACAGTAAATTGGTTTGTCGTGACCTTGCAGCTGCCAATTAGAAGGCACCGCAATAGGCTGCCAATTAGCAGACTCGTCATCACTTAATGTTTTAGAAAGCAGGCTTTCAGGTACGTTTGCTGGAGCTTCAAATAAACGGAAATCCCACCGACCGTTTAAACTACGTTTTTGCGCGTTGGTATTGTGCAATGCGTCTTTTAGCGTTTTATATCCGTGATGTGGGCTGTGGGCATTGATACGATTCCTCTGAAATACAACCGGGTTTTGCCAATCGTTTTGAGCTACTACTTGCGCAACATTAAGCATGTCATATCCTTTACTTTTTCGTTAAGCGCAATATAGCTAACTTTCATTAAATCCTTTATGCTCTAATCTTTCAAATATTTATCCAAAACTATCATTTCACATTTATGCAACTTAGCTTTAGAGACATTGTAGACATAGGCCCTAAGTGCTTTGAACGCTTTATTGATAGTAGTAATGCGCCTGAAATCAGCGACATAGAGATTGAACTAGCAGGATGCTCTAACTTATCAGGTAACTATACGGTAGGTCGCGTTTCGCCTCCTAACCACACCTTGTTTTACAGCATTCATGGACAAGGAAAATTTCGTGTCCCATCAGGCGAGATGCAATTAGATGAAGGACAGCTAATTATTTTACCCGCTGGACAAAGTTTTGAAGTCACAATAGTCAGTGAGCAATGGGATATAATTTGGGTAAACTTGGCAGACTCCGAACGCTGGACACCATTTAATAAGCGAAGTGCTGTGATAGTGGATAATGCCATGCTGGAAGGCCTGCATTATGCAATGGAACTTTTGTATTTAGAGCGTGACGTCGAGAATCGAAATTCGGCGATGCAAGTTGTCTCTCGCCACCTGTACCGTATTATTGATGCGCCTTTGAGTGACGTACATACTCACGATGAGAAAGAACGACGCCAAGTAAGCAGACTACACAGTCTCTTTTCTGCGGTTGAAAAACAGCTTCAGTTTGATTGGGATATGGAAAGCTTAAGTGAGAAAGCGCATTATTCTGCCCCTCACCTTCACAGGCTGTGCTTACAAGTGTTTGGGCGCAGTCCCAAACAGCACGTTATCCATTTGCGTATGACACGAGCCAAAAGCTTATTACTAAGCACGCAGTGGCCCGTATCTTATATCGCCAGTTATGTAGGCTACGCAAATGTATTTACGTTCTCGAAACGCTTTAAGAAGTCGACCGGGCTGTCTCCTTCAGCGTTTCGAGAAAGCGTAAACTAGCTGCCTGCTATCTTCATTTGGTCAATAAGCACAGAACCGGTCTGTACACTACCGCGCACATCTTTTTCAGCGCCAATTGCCACAATGCCTTTAAACATATCTTTCAGATTGCCAGCAATAGTTACCTCGTGAACTGGGTATTGGATGATGCCATTTTCAACCCAGTATCCCGCTGCGCCGCGCGAGTAATCGCCCGTCACACCGTTAACGCCCTGCCCCATCAGTTCGGTTACGAACAAACCTGTGCCCATTTCTTTAAGCAGGTCGGCGTCGCTGTGACCCGTATCACCTACTAGCCAGTTATGAATACCACCGGCATGGCCATTCGAGCGGGTGTTTAGCTTACGCGACGAGTAAGTGGTATAAAGATATGTAGCCAATTTACCCGCATCGACAATGGTCATGTCAGAACATGCCACACCTTCGTTATCGAAGCTTGAGCTTGCCAGACCGCCTTTAATAAACGGACGCTCTTCAATATTAAGCCATTCTGGGAAAACTTGTTTACCCAAGCTATCTAGCAAGAAGCTAGAGCGACGGTAAAGGCTGCCACCACTAATGGCTCCTACGTAATGACCAAACAAACTAGATGCGATGTCACGGTGTAAAAGCACAGGCACGTTTGCCGTGTTGATTTTACGAGCCCCCAAACGGTCTACAGTAGCTTTAGCGGCATCAATACCCACTGCACTTGCTGATTGCAGCAAAGACGCTTTACGACTTACTGTGTAAGCGTAATCGCGCTGCATATCGTTATCTTGTGCGCCAATAACCATACAGCTTAGTGAATAACGGCTGCTAGGATAACCTGCATTGATACCGTGCGTGTTGCCGTAAACGCGCATACCTAGATTTGCGTTATACGACGCGCCATCTGAATTTGTAATGCGCGAGTCGTAATTCATTGCCGCCGTTTCGGCTTCAATAGCAGTTTTAATGGCCTTTTCAGTATCTAATTCTTCAGGGTGATACAGATCTAAATCAGGGAACTCGGTAGCAATAAGGTCGGCATCGGCCAAACCTGTACAAGGATCTTCACTGGTATAGCGAGCAATATCGACGGCTTTTTCTACCGCGAGTGTTAGCGCCGCTTTGCTCAGATCTGCGGTAGACGCACTCCCCTTTCGCTTGCCTACGTATACGCTTATACCTAAGCCACCGTCGTTGGTAAATTCAACGTTTTCAACTTCTTGCATACGTGAAGAAACGGCGATGCCCTGCACTTTAGACATGCTGGCTTCGGCTTGTGTTGCGCCTTTAGAAAGGGCTAATTTCAGTACATCATCTACGACATTTTGAATGTCGGCTAACTGCTGCTCAATTTGCATAGTAAGTTTCGCTGTCTTAATTCGACTGTGATAGTTACAATTTAGCTAAAGTGTAACACTAATGAGTTTGAAATGAGTGATCAGAAATACAATTCTCCTGAAGATCCTTACTTCGAAGATGCGCAAGCAGATGAGTTCGAAGAGGAAGAATTAATCAGTAAAACTGAGCTGAAGCGTCAAGCTAAAGAACTTCACAAACTAGGTGAAACGTTGGTTAACCTGACCGATGCTCACATAGCGACGATTCCAATGGATGAAGAGCTTGCTGACGCCGTAGCTATTGCCCGCAAAGTGAATAAGAAAAAAGACGGTTACCGCCGTCAGCTTCAGTTTATCGGCAAAGCTTTACGTCATAGAGATACCGCCCCTATTGAAGAGGCGTTGGCTAAAATTACACATCAGCATCAGGCAAGCAATGCGGCCTTTCATGCACTAGAAAAAGCCCGTGAAGCCGTGATTGAACAGGGCGACCCCGCTATTCAAAAGCTGATTGAAGCGCATCCTGAACTGGACCGCCAAAAGCTGCGCCAATTTCATCGCCAAGTTAAAAAAGAGCGTGAAAAAAATGCGCCGCCTAAAGCATTCAGAGAGCTGTTTCAGTATTTGAAAGACGTTATTCATGAGGATTAACGGTCTGCAATTAAAGTAATCTCAACATCAAAGTTTCGTTCACCAGCCAAAGGGGGATAGTGTGAAAATATTTTCTAACCCTAACGCAACACTGAAAAGCAAGTACGGTCAGTATCAAATTGCTGTGCTTGGTAGCATTGTTGGCGTGTCGGCTGAAGGTATTGCCGATGGTTCAGCCATTGAACGCTATGCGCGGGATATGATGGATGTGATTAATAGCTTTGGTGGGGATAGCTGGGCATTTTTAGGTTTTTTGCATGGTTCTGCCCTTCTCACTAAAGCAGGTGAGACAGAACTGCAGCGTTCAATAGAGTGGCGTGCGAAGCACGGAATGGCGCTTGGCGCGCTGGTTATCGGCGATACCACGGTGCAGCCCATTGTAAGAGCGCAATTTCAGAGAATTTACGACAATGCAGGCCTTGAGCTAGGTATTTTTACCAACGAAGAAGATGCTATTGAGTGGTTGAATGGAAAAGGATTTGAAAGTTAGCCACGACTTATACCAGTTTGCATACAAAAAAGGTTGGTGCCTAGGCCCAACCTTTTTTAATTTTCCAGTTTACGGGTTTGAGCTGAATTAAGCCGTACCACCCACCGTCAACTCGTCAATTTTAAGTGTGGGCTGACCTACACCCACCGGCACGCTTTGACCGTCTTTACCACATACACCCACGCCTTTATCTAGGGCAGTGTCGTTGCCAATCATTGAGATTTTTTGCATAACCTCTGGACCGTTACCAATTAAGGTAGCCCCTTTCACTGGTGCAGTAATTTTACCGTTTTCAATTAAGTAGGCTTCCGCGCTAGAAAATACAAATTTGCCTGACGTAATGTCTACCTGTCCGCCAGCAAAGTTCGGCGCGTAAATACCTTTGTCGATAGACGCGATAATTTCCTGCGGATCGTGTTGGCCTTCCAACATATAAGTATTCGTCATGCGGGGCATAGGCAAGTGCGCATAGGATTCACGACGACCGTTACCGGTAGGCGCAACGCCCATAAGCTTGGCGTTATGTTTATCCTGCATATAACCTTTCAAGATACCATCTTCAATAAGCACGTTGTGCGCTGTTGGTGTGCCTTCATCGTCTACCGACAACGAGCCACGACGGTCGTTTAATGTGCCATCGTCAACAACCGTCACGCCTTTTGCTGCAACGCGCTGACCAATACGGCCACTAAATGTTGATGCACCCTTACGGTTAAAGTCGCCTTCAAGACCGTGCCCTACCGCTTCGTGAAGTAATACACCGGGCCAACCGTTACCTAATACTACAGGCATAGCGCCTGCCGGCGATGCCACAGCTTGCATGTTAACCCGCGCCATGTGAAGGGCATCTTCTGCCAACGTCTCGTAATACGGTTTGCCGTTTTCGTCTTGTTTAAAGAACGAGTAGGCATAACGACCACCAGCTCCAGCTGAACCACGTTCACGTCTATCGCCTTGTTCTAGCAATACCGAGCAGTTCAAGCGCACCAGCGGGCGAATATCAGTAGCTAAAGTACCGTCACTGCCAGCAACTAAAATTTCTTCATACACACCGCTTAAGCTCACCACTACCTGATTGGCAGACGGCTCTTGTTTGCGGATATAGGCATCTACTGCTTTTAAAAGCGAAATTTTCTCAGCGTCTTGCATCGCAAGAATAGGGTTATTTTCGCTGTATCGCGCTTGCACTGGTTTTTGTCCAAGCGAAGCAACTTGTTGTGATCCGCCGCTTGGCGCAATGCCACGAGCCGCTTTACACGCTTTGGTCAACGCTTCTTCGCTTATTTCATCTGAATAAGCGAACCCTGTTTTCTCGCCGCTAATTGCACGCACGCCTACGCCGCGCTCTATGTTATAGCTGCCTTCTTTAATAATGCCGTCTTCCAACACCCAGCTTTCGTGCTGGCTTGACTGAAAATATAAATCGGCATAGTCGGTATCGTGACGATGAATAGTCGCTAAAGCACGCTCTAGCTTAGAGATATCTAGCCCTGAGTCAGATAATAAATGACGCTCAACAGATTTAGACAAAGTGACTCCTGAATCGGTTATGTTCGGCAACCGGCATATTCTGTTTAATGGTTTCTCTTTCTGCAATATCTACTTTTGCCGAAACTAACCCTACGTCGGTTTTGCGTTCGGCAAGGGTATCCCCCCAAGGCGACAGTACAAGACTGTGACCGTATGTTTCACGGCCATTTGCATGCACACCACTTTGATTCGCAGCTACCACAAAGCACTGCTTTTCAATGGCTCTGGCTTGCAACAACGCATGCCAATGCGCTTCTCCGGTGCGCTGGGTAAAGGCCGCTGGCAACACCAAAATATCGATATCGCCCATTGCAGTAAATAATCCTGGAAAGCGTACATCATAGCACACCGCAAGACCAATGTTGCCTATTGGCGTTTCAACAGTAACCACCTTGCTGCCCGCTTCGGTTGTCGCCGATTCACGATAACTGCCCGTGTTGTCGTTAACTGATACATCGAACATGTGAATTTTGCGGTAGTCTGCCAACACATCACCATCGGGGCCAAACAGCATGCAGGCTGCGGAAAACTTCTCTGGGCTATTGGTTTTCACTGGAAACGTACCCGAAACCAGATAGCACTGATATTGTGCAGCAAGCGCTGACAAACGTCGCTGAATCTCACCTTCGCCCTTTGTTTCTGCCACAGCAAGTTGGCCTTTGTCTTTACCGCCGAAATAAGCAAAACACTCTGGAAACACAACTAAACTGTCTTTCTCAATCTTTGCCGATGCCATTTCGTTTGCAACGGTGTCGAGATTTTCTTCCACGCTTGGCGTAGATGTCATTTGTAATGCAACTAAATTAACCATCGATCACCTCCATTTTAAGCCTGCGTACGTCATCTTCCGTTAATGGCCTGTCTTGCGGGTTGGCCGGTACAGGCGCATTTTGCGCAGGTAAGCTGATGTCTTTGCTGTTGCGCTCAACTTCGTCGAACTTAGGATCTTTTATGGTGCCTGTAACGCGATAGTTCACATTCGAAATAACTTTCGCAGAGGTTAGCACCTGGTCTATGGCAAGAGCAGCGAGTGCAGTGGGCGGCGTAGCCAAGAAATACACTAAAAACGGTAAGTTCCCGGTTACGTTCGGTGCGAACGATACGTTGTAATTTAATCCACCGGTATTGAGGTCGGTGAAACCCGTGATCTCTATTTCACCAGCGCCGCCGTCAATTTCAGTATCGTCGGTATACGCTTTGCCATCAACAATACTTAACGTGCCGCCCATATCGTCGTAGAAAAACCCCTTAGCAAAAACGTCTCGAAAGTCGAGGCTGAGCTTCCGCACTAACGAGTTCAAACTAAACAGGGTAAAGATACGTGACCCCTTATCACTCAACTCAGTTAGATACCCATCTGAGAGCGACCACTCAACATTACCGTTTAGCTTTTCAAACCCGAAATCCATCGGCGCATTTGGCCAGTTGATATCAAACGCGACGTTTGCGCTAGAATCTTTTATACCTGATTCAACACCGTACTCTTTTAGCATCTGCCCAACGTCGGGAGACGTTAATGTTCCGTTTAACGCGCTTTGAATCTCGCCTCCAATGTGCTTCCAATAACCCGTTGCGGTAACGTTAGTTTCATCAGATTTCACTAGAAGCTGGCGAATGGCTAAACCATTCTCTTCCTTCGCGATGTCTAAGGTAATTTCACCTAAATCGATGCCGTGCACGCCACAGGACTGACAATAAAAATAAATGGGCGGTAGCGTATTTGGGTCAATATTGTAGGGCGATTCGCCTTCCTCATTTGGCATTGCACTATTGGTAGCTAACTCAACGCCGCTCTCTGAGTCGGCTTTTGTCGTCCCCCCGGCTTCAGCAGGCTTCTCTAGTGATAAATAGTCGGCATTTATTTCAATGCCCTGCTCGTCTAAATCACTATTAATACGAATAGTGGCTCTTGCCTGAGGCGACGCTAAGTCTAGGATCCAATCTTTATTGCGTTCTGTTGCACTGAGCTGCGCATCTTTAATACTGTGGCCAGCAAAATTTAGCTTGTCGGCTTTGGCGAATATCCGCGAGGGAGTACCAAACAAATTCGCTTTTTTGCTTTCGTTTGATTGGATACTCGATTGAGCATTTGTTTTTGCAACGGCGGTGCTGGTGTCTTTCCCTTTACCGGAAAGTAACATATTTATAGTGGTAAACCATTCTTGCACATCAGCTTGAGCTAGATTCGCACTGATACTAAAACCTGTACCAATGTTGGCTATATCGCTTTCGCCAAGTGCCAAGTGCGCACGTGAAAACTGCATTTCTTTGTGCGGTAGTACGCCATCAAAACGAATGTTATCACCAAGTGACGCCTCCACATTTGATGCTTTGCTATCGCCTTTACTGGTAATAAGCAGCGGTAAACTGCTGCCCGCTGGCGTATCAAAGGGAGCAGGCAATACACTTTGTGTCGCCGTTAAATCTGCAGTTAAATTGGCAGTATAGTTAAACCCACTGTTTGAAAGCGACAGTTGAACTGTAGTGTTCCAATCACTTTCGCCGTCGATGTATTCGGTGAGGTCTGTATTCACATAGTTAGCCAGCGGGTGTACATGCCATCGCCCGCCTAACTCTACATTTAGGTCGTATGTGTCGCCCTGTCTACCGGATAGCGACAAGTTCACCGGCTGTTTAAGAAACTGCGCCTGAAGCCCACTTGCGTCTATATCGCCATTAACAAATGACACCTCTCCCGATGCCTTATCAAATAGCATATTTGTGGTCGCAACAAAAACGGGGTTATTCGACAAGTGCGCCGTTCCCGATGCCACCACATCTTTGCCTTTAAACGGGATATCAAGCTTTATATCGGCAGATAGAGGCCCGCCAATTTGCACGTCTTCGTTAAGTACTTTGCCTAAAGATTTTTTAAGGGACGAATCCATCATTAACGCGGTTAGCGCGTTACCAGTGCCAGTACCATTGGCATAAATAATCAGGCGAGCATCTGGACTAAAGCTTGGAATGGCAGCCGACATATCACTGATTTTCATACCAGCAAGCGTCGCACTAGGGCTCTCCATCACTAATGCATTATTCACAAAATACAAAGATAGGTCTAAGTTATTAAGTGCCGGCCAGTCTGGCGCAAAAAGAAAATCCCCCTGCTCAATATCGACATACGCCTGAAAAATGCCTGTGTTGTCGTCAAACGGGAAGTCACTCGTGCGACCGTGCCACAGCACGCGCGCATTTGCGATTTCACCTTCTCCTGTAAACGCACGAGTAAGGTATTTGTCGGTATTGGCCCCCATTAAAGAAGGGGGAAATAAACTGCTCACCTCATTTAGCACCAATGGGCTTACATCCACATAAAGCGACATAAACCCTGTCGACGTATTCAGTTTAAACTGCGGGTGAAGAGTAACGACATCACTATCGAACAGCATATCGCTGCCTTTTACTACCCACTGCTTGTCTTCGCTATCTATCTGCTCTGGGTAAATATAAAACTGAGATTTAAACAGGTTTATATTGACGTCTTTCTTAATTACGCCGTTGGCACTTAGTAAGCTATCCGCACTCTCTAAGTAGATAGCGCCATTATTTTTATACCAGAAAAAGTCTGCATCTAGCGACGAAAGACCTGGTACCTTATCTGTTTTGTCCCACTGCAAATCTAGCACTTTAGCCGCTAAAGAAGGCTGGCCGTTGTGCCATTGAACCTGCAACGTGGCCAACTCGCCTTTTGGATTAAGCCCGCGTATTTCTTCTTCACTGGTATCATCCATGAAAAGCGGTAACAGCAGCAGAAAGGGGTTAATTTGCACTGGCTTTACGGTGTTTATCAGCGCATCACCATTTGCACTTATACTGCCAATTAGGTCTGTTGTAAGGGTCTCGTTGCTCGAATTAAGCACCAATTGATCCACTCGGACATTCCAGCCTCCCTGTCTGTTCTCATCGTTAGGCAACGCCTGAAGACTACCTCCGCTGATACCTGTTACCGTTTTCGCGCGGCCACTGCCCCACTCTAAAAGGCTTTCACTAAGCTCGGCTTGTACGCTAGTGACTTCACTTTGAGAAAAGTTAGTCCATACTTCAAAGTTTGCGCGGCTTTGCGCTAGTGGACGCTTGGTTTTGATGAGATCGCTAACCCACGGAGAAATATCGAGCTCTTCTGCTTTGGCGTAAAACACGCCGTCAAAGTCTTCCCGCGTGCCCGTGATATCAATGATAAACGACGCCGAGTTAGCCGCTAAATCTGCAACCTTAAGCTGACCTAAACCTTGGTGTCGCTCTTCATGGTTGTTCCACGATAAACTTTCAATATCAAATGAATTGGTTTCATTAAGATGAGTGACAGATACCACCCCGTCTTCTAACGAGAAGCTTTGAAGCTGCTCTAAAAACAGACGCTCTAGTGCATTTACTACAGGGAAGTTATTCTTATCGCCTCCAGAAAGACGATCGGCGTCAATATCAAGCTTAAGACCACGCAGCTCAAAACGGGTAGATGAGATAAGTTGGTGGCGTAGCGATTCCCAAAAATCTAGCTCGACGTAGATTTGCCTGATATCCAATGCAACAGGGGAAGCATCGTTTTTAGCCAACGACACCGAATTGAGCACAATACTTGGACCATTGCGCTGCCAAACAGCATGCACACTTTGGATGGATAGGTTTACGCCATACTGCTCATTAATATAATTTTCCAACAGGTGTTTGTTGTGCTCAATATGCGGCAGAGCATAGCGTGCAGCGCTTAAAACAAGCGCGAAAAGTACAAGCAATACGGCGAGTAGCAGCCAAAACTTCTTAAGTAGATAAGCGGCTACCGACGAAAAATTTGTCACATTTTGCCTTTGTATACGTTAATGCATTACATCATGACGACGTCGTACTTATCCTGATTGTACAATGTTTCTGTTTGAACCTTGATTTGTTTAGACACAAATACTTCCAGTTCTGCCAGCATATGAGACTCTTCACCCATTAAGGCTTCCGCCACTTTTGGTGAAGCGTAAACCACAAACTTGTCTGCGTCGTAGGCGCGATTCACCCGTACAATTTCACGCATAATTTCAAAGCAAATGGTTTCAATGGTTTTTACCGTGCCTCGCCCTTTACACACCGGGCATTCTCCGCACAATATATGCTCAATGCTTTCACGGGTGCGTTTACGGGTCATTTCAATTAGCCCTAGCGCAGTAAAACCGTGAATATTTATCTTGGCTCTGTCCTTGTTCGTCGCCACCTCTAATGAGTGTAAGACACGTCGTTTGTGGTCTGGTTCAATCATATCGATGAAGTCGATAAGGATCATCCCACCCAAGTTGCGCAATCTTAACTGACGGGCAATTGCCTGCGTCGCCTCAATATTGGTGTTAAAAATCGTTTCTTCTAAGTTCCGGTGGCCAACAAAAGCGCCCGTATTAATATCGATTGTAGTCATCGCTTCGGTCTGATCAATGATCAAGTAGCCGCCAGATTTTAAATCGACACGGCGTTCCAAGGCTCGCTGCGCCTCATTTTCCACATCGTATAAATCAAAAATAGGTCTATCACCCGGGTAGTATTCGAGCTTGCCGTTCATTTCAGGCACGTACTCTTTGGTGAACTGGTGAAGTTCATTGAATGATAGTTTCGAGTCGATTCGAATTCTGTCGAGCTCTGTACCAACAAAGTCGCGTAGCACTCGTCGTGCTAGCGGTAAGTCTTCGTAAAGCACGTTCGACTTACGCTTTTTCATACGCGACTGAATTTTATCCCACAGCCTTCGCAAAAATGCTGCGTCGGACTGCAGTTCGTTTTTGCCCACGCCTTCAGCCGCAGTACGCAGAATGAAGCCACCGTTTTCATCACAAAACTCTTGCACCAGCGACTTTAAGCGCTCTCTTTCTGCTTCTTCTTCAATGCGTTGAGATACGCCTACGTGAGTCACCGAAGGCATAAATACAAGATAACGGCTGGGGATAGTAATGTCTGTGGTAAGGCGTGCGCCTTTGGTACCGATAGGATCTTTCACTACCTGAACCACAATATCTTGACCGTCTCGCACCAACTCGCGAATGTCTTGCTTTTGAATATGGCTTGCCGAGACTTCTTCAGCAATTTCATTGTGAATGACAATGTCAGATGCATGTAAGAAGGCGGCCTTTTCTAAACCGATATCAACAAATGCTGCCTGCATTCCCGGTAATACACGGCTAACTTTACCGCGATAGATATTGCCAACCAAACCGCGTTTGGTATGACGCTCTACGTGAATTTCTTGCAGTATTCCGTTTTCAATAAGCGCCACCCGTGACTCTGACGGGGTAACGTTAATAAGCAGTTCAGCACTCACGACACAACTCCAAATGCATTAAGTAATTGGCGGGTTTCGTACAGTGGTAGGCCTATTACGGCACTAGCACTGCCGTTAATGGAAACTACAAACTCACCACCAATACCTTGAATAGCGTAACTCCCTGCTTTGTCGGCAGGTTCTCCTGTTTCCCAGTATGCGTCAATTTGCTCATCCGTCAATGCTGCAAAAGTCACAGATGTGGTAATTACTTGAGTCTGCTGCTGAGCGTTATCAAGCACACAAATAGCGGTAAGGACGTCATGAGTTTTACCAGAAAGCATAGTGAGGATGCGCTTAGAATCTGCTTTATCTTCTGGCTTGCCAACACTTTGTCCGTTAAACGATATTAGCGTGTCGCTGGCCAGAATAACCTTGTCGTCGGTCATTGCCTGCTGATCCTCAAGGTATGCTTTCACCGCTTGGGCTTTTTCACTGGCTAGCCTTGCGACAAGCTCCATCGGTGGCTCGTTGTCACGGGGCGACTCGTCAATATCGGCAGGCTGTATTGTATGGGCTATGTTCATTTGCTTGAGCAAAGCGGTGCGTCGTGGAGAGGCTGACGCTAACACTACCGATTTTGTCATTGGCTTACCTTTGGTTTAATCGAGAACGTGTTCGGGTTACGAAATTGAAAACTGTCTGCGCGTGCGTCGAAGCAGCCAAAATACCCACGGCCACAACACCATTGACGTTATCACTGGCCACAGGTAATCGACTTGGAAATAAATATCAGTCAGTAGATGCTGCACCCAAAATGTAAGTAAGTGATATAGCGCCGATAGTAGGCCGATAATAATGGCTTGCTGCCATACAGAATAATTACGCAACCGCTGGTAGTTAGCTGCTAAAACGTATACGCATATACTCAACCCAAGGCTATGAATACCTAAGGTTGTGCCTACCAATACATCCATGGCTACGCCCGTTAAGAAGGCTACACCCACATTCACTCTGTGGGGCAACGCCATGCTCCAATATGCTAATACAACCAGCACCCAGTCAGGACGGTACACATCTACTTGAGTGGGCAGTGGAACAATTTGCAGTACCAGGGCAACTAACAAACTAATCCATATAACGAGGTTACGTTTACGCATCTGAAGATTCTTCCTCGTTTACAGCTGGCTTATCAGTGTCGTCGGTTGAGTTAGCATCAGACTCATTCTCTGACTCAGGCGTGTGCCATAACAGCAATAGGTGTCGAAGCCTGTCTAGGTTTGCTAAAGGTGTGACAATAACACGAGCAAAAGGGCGGCTTTCATCTCGGACGACTTGTGACACTCTTGCCACAGGGTAACCTTCTGGAAAGACCTTTCCTAAGCCAGACGAAATTAATGTGTCACCTTCTTGAATATCGACACTATGAGGAACGTGCTCTAGATACAGCTCGTTTAGTGCGCCGCTTCCGGTTGCGATAAAGCGAATATCGTTTCGAAGAGATCGCACAGGAATAGCGTGGGTAACATCGGCAATCAGCAATACACGGCTGTTTGTAGACCCAACTTCCATTACCTGACCCACTATGCCCTTATCATCAATAACTGGCTGAGACAGATATACGCCGTCTATCGCACCCTTGTTGATAACCACCTGCTGGCTATACGGGTTTTTATCCACCGCCATTAACTCAGCAACCATTTTTCGAGAAGAAACCCGAATAGGTGCCTGCAGTAACTCTCTTAATTGTGCATTTTCTTTTGCAATGACATCGAACTGCTGGAGCTTTTCGCTCATTAACAACAGCTGATTATTAAGTTTCTGGTTTTCGGCCAGCAATTGCTCTTGAGAGGTAAGACGCTGGGCACTTTCATTTAGCATTAAACCGGGAAGGTTTGCTAAATACTGAAGTGGGCTCATTAATGAGTTGAGATAAACCCGCGTTGATTTGAAACCGTCTAGCTTATGGTCGACAAATATCAGAATCACCGACAGCACAAGCGCCAGTGTAAGCCTGTTATTTAACGAAGGGCCGCGGGTAAAAATAGTATCCATGATACAAATAAGGCAACCTTACGGTTGCCTTTCCTGTTTATTCGTAGCTAAACAGGTCGCCACCGTGAAGGTCAATCATATCGAATGCCTTACCACCGCCGCGTGCTACACAAGTAAGCGGATCGTCAGCAATAACAACTGGAATGCCCGTTTCTTCCATTAGCAATCTATCTAAGTCTTTAAGTAACGCGCCACCACCGGTAAGTACCATACCGCGCTCAGAAATGTCTGAAGCAAGCTCTGGCGGAGACTGTTCTAGCGCCACCATAACGGCTGAAACAATGCCGGTTAGTGGTTCTTGAAGCGCTTCAAGAATTTCGTTTGAGTTTAGCGTGAACCCGCGAGGTACGCCTTCTGCTAGGTTGCGACCGCGCACTTCAATTTCGCGCACTTCTTCACCTGGATAGGCAGCACCTATTTCATGCTTGATGCGTTCAGCGGTTGCTTCACCAATTAGTGAACCGAAGTTACGACGAATGTAGTTGATAATAGCTTCATCAAACTTGTCACCACCAATACGAACAGATGATGAATAAACTACGCCGTTAAGTGAGATAATGGCAACTTCTGTTGTACCACCACCAATATCGACCACCATTGAACCTGTTGCTTCTGATACAGGTAAACCCGCACCAATAGCAGCCGCCATTGGCTCGTCGATAAGATAAACTTCGCGGGCACCTGCACCCAATGCAGATTCTTTAATTGCGCGGCGCTCTACTTGTGTTGAACCACAAGGAACACACACTAATACACGAGGACTTGGGCGCAAGAAATTATTGTCATGAACTTGTTTAATAAAATGCTGAAGCATTTTTTCAGTGACGTAAAAGTCGGCAATAACACCGTCTTTCATCGGACGAATTGCACGTATATTACCCGGCGTACGACCAAGCATTCGCTTAGCTTCTGCACCTACTGCTGCAACACTTTTTGGTCCTGCTGCGCGCTCTTGACGAATAGCTACTACTGAAGGCTCGTTTAGAACAATACCTTGGTCTTTTACATAAATCAGCGTATTAGCTGTTCCGAGGTCGATGGACAGATCGTTAGAGAACATGCCTCGAAGCTTTTTAAACATGAAGAGTGTATTCCTGTTTCTGTGTTAACGCGTATTTGCAAAGGTGAGATGGCGACGCTTTAACGTGAAGTCGATATTTATTCGCACACTTTAACAATGGGGGCTATTTTGGGCAAGTAATGCTGTAATTAAGTGACGAAATAACTGCATTTTTGCTTAGTAGTTTTAGCGCTTTACCCATGAAGGGATACCACACACGCGTTTCCAAATAATTTTAAAATTAGACCCACATAGTGACCCTGTGAAAATTAGAAGGTTCAAAAACAATTTGCTAATAATTTACATCTCTTTATGTTGGCGCCACTACGGTGTGCTACGCAACCAGCATTACGACCAAGCGGGACAACCTTCTTTGCTAATTATTGATTTGCTCGCGCTTGTAAATGATATTGTCGTTTCCTCGGTACACACCATACGTGAGCGTTGCGTTTGGAGGATTATCAGCTTCGCCATCTCCATCCCAATCCCACAATAGCCAAGCATCAGGCGTATAACTAACAGGATAATTGCCAGCACCGTTTGGTGATGACAGGCGTATTCCGTCACTATTTCTATAGGCTCCTTCACTTAACGACTCTTCCCCCGAAGAAACCAATTCACCAGATTCGTCATTCACGTTATCGTGGTCATAAGCCGTACAACTGTCATACTTATTAATTCGCCAATTATTTCCGTCCCAATATTGGGTGCGAAGCGGTAACAAAAGCGCTTCGTCGGCTGCACCGTAGTTATTTATCAACGTTGCGCGACCGTAGGCAAAGCTGATTGAATCACCAAAATCGTCAACGCACTGACCGGAACAAGAAAGTCCATTGAAGTTTGCGCCCTCAATTTGTGCTTGGTCTGCCACCAGCGCAATGTGTGCTTCGAGGTAAGGCCCATCTACGCTGTTATCAGCAAGGCGACTAAATACGATATCGTTGTCAGAAAATGAAATAAGACCAGCACTGGCATTTTGCGGCCAACTTATTGAATTAATGTTTTCAAGCCTATTTAGCAAGCTTGTGCCGTGCTCGACTTGTAAGCTGATATTGATCAGTTTATCAAAACCATCGTAGTAGTTTGTGGTGCGGCTGCCATGTTGGTTAAGTGCGGTTAGCGAGAAGCTTACTTCGCTAATGGGTTGATCAAAGTAATTAAATGCGCCATTGACGTTACACGCTGCTTCAACACTTCCGCTCAAGGCAAAATTAGAAGGTGCGAAACGCCCAACGTTTTGCACCAGCCCTTGCACGGTGGTATCTGACAAATAAGTACTCTGTGCAGCAATGGAAATTGTACCTACCTCATCGTAATTAACACCAACGTTAACTTTACCTTCGTCGCTAAATAAAACACTGGGCACGCTCAATGTACCCGTTGCGCCGCCACTAGGAAGTATATTTAAGGGTGTTAACAACGCGCTACCTGAAAAATGCTCCGCGGTATTATTGTTTTCCAGTGCTGCAAAGTTATCTGGTATTCCATCGTTGTTACTGTCTTCACCATCGACCCACTGTACTGTTCGCAAGCCTAAGACAAAGTCTTCCCCTGTCAGTTTGAGCAGCGAACCATTCGCACTATTCGCGTAACCGTTAAGATTGGAGCTCGTGCCGCTATCATTTAAGATATTCATAGCAAAGCCGAACGGACGCACTTTAAAAGTATTAGAAGAACCTGCAATACCGCTTCGATTAGTTATGTCTGCTGACAACGACAACTCTCCCGCATCTGGGTATTGAATCGTAAAGGCTGCTCGCGAGTCAGCATCAAATTGGATAGGAAAGGTGCGTGGGGTTAGCCCCAGTTGATGTTCATTACCGTTATTGATAAGCAGTAGGGTGTTAGAACAATTGCTCGAACTAGAACAGTTATAATTTAATTCAACATCGACAATTTGATTTTTTAGCGTGTCAGAATTCCCACATGCTTCGATAGCATAGGTCTTGCTGTTAAAGCCAGTGTCTGAAGGCTTACCAGAAAGCTGAGTAACGATGGTTTCTGAATCATCAGTGATATTCTTAAACACCAGCCCGTCGGATTCATACTTTATTTTACAGCCACCTAAATTCACTTCTTTACCACCGATAAAGCAACGCAATTGAGAAGATGGATTTTCTCCCGAAGTAGCAAGTTCAGGATCTGCGCCTCTTAGGCTATCGAGTGTTAGCGAGGTCTGCCCGATAAACGTTACGCTGTCGTCAGGCGACCATCGATAGTTACCGCTATTAACGGGCACTAAGTTGACTGTAGATGGCTGAGAGTAGAGTAAATCACAGTTGACGTCTGCACAGGCTTTTAGGGTAACTTCTTTCGCGGCGCAGCTGCTACCCTTGTTATCAGCCAGTTCAAAACGATAATGATTCAGTACTTCAATGACTTCCCGACCGCAGATGCCAGGAATATTGTTTGGCACTTCATTAGCCGTCACCCTCAGAGTAGCAGGTGAGCCGACGCCACCTCCTGCGGTAAAGCGGCCTCTCAATGTGCCTTCAGACACATTGGCAAAGGTTATTTCACCTTTTGCTAAAACCAATGCGTTGGGGTTTGAGCCATCGATGACCACATCTCCATCGACATAAATAGCGAGATAAGCCCCTTCAGCGACAGTGATATTTGCGTTCACCATAGTGAACTTTGTAGCAACGCCACCTATATTGTCCCCCGGGTCAGAAACATAAATTCGCGTGGGTGCAATTACGTTGTAGTTACCCGCCGCCATGGTTACCAGTTGACGGTTAAAATAATAATCCCCCGCTAAATCCCCTTCTGCTATCTCTGGGCCGCTATCGTCAATGGTAATTGTAGGTATCGCTCTCGCTTGTGAGTCGGTAAGCGCATCTGTATTGTTCACGGTACAGTCGACAGGGTTCTGTCCGCATTTTGGGTAGTCTGCAGATCCACTTGTAGCATCGGTGATAAACTGCTGTGCTGACAACACACCTGCATTTTCATCAATCATTCGGCTACCAGCTGCGAGTGAAATTGCAGAACCACTAAAAGCGGCAACCGCGCCAGGAAAGGCGTCATCACAACTAGGAACTTCGCCACTAAACACAAACTCTGAAGTCATAGCCAGAATGCTAGCGTCTTCTTCAGTGTGGTTGCGCTCAGAGTCTAAGCTTCTATCCTCATCTACACGCAGTCCAAGCCTATTTTTGTTTACGCCGCAGCTGCGAAGCCAACCGCCGTCGCCGCCGTTTCTACTTATTTTACTGGCTGCAACCAAAGGAGTTTGCGCATAGTTATTTTTAAAGTCATTTCGAAAGCAACCATCGTCCCACCCCTGTATGCGTACGTCGGCAAAATCGGCTTCCCAAACCACTTCAATACCATTGTCATCGAAAAATCTACGATTGAATCCCTCTGTTGTCGCCATGTAAGCTACCGTTTCATTGCGTGTAACTGGCGCATAATCTGTTTCAGACGCTTCCAACGCCATAAAATAAGACGGTGCTTCATACTTTGCTGCAATAGTTAGAAACGGTAACAAATGTTCGTTGGGTGGCTTCTTTCCATTAACGTCAACTTGGTTATTTAACGTTTGAATAGAGTGAAAGAAAACAGGCTGTTCACCAAAATCAGTTTCAAGTGAAACGCGAGCATATCTCGCATTTTCTTCACCCACCTTCAAGGGGCCGTTAGGTTCATACCAAGGAGAGCTTGTCGATGCCTGAATAGTCCCCCCTCCGAGCTCCATCTTACCGACTTCAACAATATCACCGTCAGGAAATTCATGAACGCCATACGCAATCGCTAAGTAATGAGCTCCCATCGTGATATGCGGACCATCTTCTCCAGAAGGCTCAAGGGGCAAAGCTTCAAAACCTGTGCGGGTAACGTTGCGAATTTTGACAATCGCTGGGTTGCTACCTTGATTGGTAGAGAGCATAAACACTGCTGGCGGCTCGTCGTATACCTGTGAAAAGCTAATGGTTGTCCACTCTGCTTTATTGTAGGTGTTTTGAAGCTCGATGAACCTGCCTTCGATTTGAGGGACGGCTAGTACCGGGGGTGCAACATATAACGTGAGAAACAAACAAAACAGCGAAATAGACTTTAAATTCATTATTGTTCCTGCCTTACTTCAACGCTTACTTTCCTCGATGTTTCTATTTGTCCCGCAGAGCAACTAGATTCCGATGTCAGCAAGTAGACTTCCACTGCATCAGAGGTAACTTCCGGTTCTGGTGCTACTGCAGGACCTATACACTCTATGTCCGCTTTACAGTTTTTAAGACCACTTGTTGTAAACATTATTTCGGTCTGATAAGGGCATGTTCGGTCTTGGATTTCAACTAACCGGGAAACCGCAACTTCCATCCCGCTCTGCGCTGCTAAATAGGCGCGAGCACCATAATATTCAATGGATTGCTGACGTATGTTTGATGAAATCTGATTAGACAACGCAATGCCAAGTCCTAGAAGTACAATGCTAATAATGATCGCCACAATAGTGGTAGAGCCACGTTGTTTTGATAGGGTGCGAGAAGGCGATAAAGTAAATTGTCTATCAGGGAACATTGGGGAAGTGTACCTCGTGCGAGAAAGCCAACGCCTCGTCATCATTACCGATGAGCGTCAAGTCTAATTTGACCAAAGCATTTTGGCGCAAACTTACCGTTATTACATCTGCACTCCAGCTACTTACATTCGTTGCAATAATACCTGAACTCATTCCATCTCTGCGGACCAAAGACTCACCTTGCGCCGTTGTTTCCTTACACACTGACACTGGGTTTTCGTTAAACACAAAAAAACGCTTCCCTGGAGACGATTGAGTGTTTTCCGTCCCTAACTCAATTAGGTATTGGTGATCCAAATCATTGCCTTCGTCATCGGTGGCGACGGTATATCCATTATAGTCTACGCTGTTGTCAATCACACTTTGCGGACTCGTTGGGTAAATAACTAATTTATCGTCCGCTGTAGGAGCCTCCATTTCAAACACTACGGAATGCAGCTTGTCATCGAAAGGGTCTGCGGTATATGTACCGCTCATGACAATTGGATAGTAGGTCAAGCACCCTAAACTAGCGTCAAAAGAGACCGAGTTAGGCACAATATTTCGAAGTTCTTTTTCCAATCGCAAAATAATAAAGCGCGCATCTGAAACGAGTCGGGTACGCTCTGCGCCAGTTATATAGATTTGAGCACTCAACGAAATCACTTGAGCTACAGATACGCTAATCACACCTAAAATAGTGATCACTAAAATAAGTTCTATAAGTGTAAAACCGCGCTGGCGTCTTGCTTTTGGTAGGGACATTAATAGCTCCCTCGATAAGCACTGAAGTTGTAAACTTGGCCGTCTGGAGCTGTGACCGCAATATCGATACGCTTGTATTGTTTTGGTGCTCTTTTGTTTAAGTCTGACTCAATTGAAGAGTCATAAGTAACACCGACACGGTAAGCAAAGCCATTATAATTGCCGCCAACATTGCTAATAGCATAACCATTATAATCATCTACATCGTCATAAGCATCTTCAGAGGTTTCACCAGCGTCGGGACCTAGAACGTCTGAACACAAGTTATCATTGTCATCAGGCGGATCAGGTTTATCGACACAGGTGACAAAAGGCGGGCTTCGGTCGCTGTTTTCATCATAAGAACGGCTTAGAATTTCGTTCATCAACGACTGACCTAGCTTGGCCGCTTTCACCTGACGAAATGGCTCTGCGGTTTGTTCAGCTTGCGGGACAATAAGTGACAGTACTACGGTTAGGCTAATCGTAAATACAACAATGCCAATCACCAGCTCTAACAGGGTAAAGCCGTTCACGCATTTTCTATGTACAGGCAACACAACCCTAGCACGCATAAACTGCTCCTTCGCTTTGTAAACACATGGCAAAGGTACTTATTTGAATTCTACAATTCGTTGAACACGCGATATTTCGCGGCCTGCCAAACCCATCAAACTGAATTTGAGAAAAGCTATCGCCATTTTCATCGGCCGTTTGAAAAGTAAAGTCGGTGCTTGATGCATCGACTACCTGATCGGCATCAAAAGCGGTAGAAAGGGCGTTTGTACAATCGTGGCCAGCGGGAGGGGCAATGATTGTGGCGGTTATTTTCACACAGCTAGTGTCTTGCACATTTTGCATAGCACGAAACTGCATGTTACGGACGACTTGAAGTGTGCGATCGCGAAGGGCGATAGCTTCTTCCGTATCGTTACCAAGAAAGCGAGGTGCGGCGGTTACCGCCAGCACCCCAATAACCATTATGGTTATGATAAGTTCTACTAATGTAAAACCGGTTTTCTTCACATTATTCGACGCAAGTATTTACTGTGATAGTAGGTCGCGCGCCTTCAGCTGTTGAATTAGTGTAAGCAACAGAACAGGCACTATTGGCCGCTGCAGGATCTGGAGCCCCGTCATAAGCGCCCGTGTAATAGATAAGAATAGTGTCTTCATCTACAGACTCAGTCGCATATTCACCGCCAGTGTTATCGATATCAGCATCGAGGATATTTGTAAAATTCGCAGCAGTTGCAGCATCAGGATAACCATACACCAAAGAAACCGTAGTGCTGTTGCCAATATTTACAGACTCTGATCCGTCGCTTGAAGCGGCTACGTCATTGATAAGTGCCTTACCATAAACAACCGATGAAGCAGATTCTAAAGAACCAGCAATACCTTCCAATACAGAATCACGCGCATCATCTTGAAGGTTCAAAAACTTAGGTGCTGCGGTTACCGCTAGAATACCCAGCAGTACAATAACAATGATTAACTCGATTAGGGTAAAACCCTGTTGTGTTGATAATTTTTGCATAATTAAACTTCCTAGGTATTAATTAAAAAACAGTAACCTGGCCAGTGGCTGGGTTGTAAGTGAAACCATCGTACGTTGTACCGTCTGGCGTTCCGTCTGCCGGTGCTGAGCTATTAGGTAAACCCATAGATTCAACTAAGTAGTAAACACAAAGTGTATTTGCACCTGAGTCGTCCTCACGAACGGCATATCTGAAATCAGCAACAACGGTGTCGTTCGTCGACGTTGTGTTTGTTGGTGCTGACTGAAGAATTAGGTCAAATACGTTTTTGCATTCAGTGTCGTTAACGGTAGAAATAAGTGTGTTGCCTGTAGAGCTTCCCGTTGGATAACCGAGAGACTGTAACTAATTTTGTGTAACTGCCTATCTCAATTTACTCTATAGAGAGTTAAGGATAGGCAGATGAACATG
>NZ_JAYMEU010000033.1:0-54913 GCF_037029575.1 Alteromonas sp. CH_MED4-4
TGTGCGCTTAGGTCTTTGATTACTTGAAGTTGTCATAAAGAAGTCCTCTTTACGTCAACGTATTTTAGGACGGGACAATCAGTTATAAAAAGCCCCGCTTCCAAGCGGGGCTTTTTTTATGCACTATTGTTCATTAAGTGACACTAAATTCTTATTAAAGTTGCATTTTTCATTAGACGAAAAGATTAAAAACTATACACAATAATTACTATCGTTTTCCCAAATACCTACTAAGCTGAAATTACGGGGTTCCGTATTTAAGGGGTATTCATGGGTATTTTTGAACACTATCAAAGTCGCTATGAAGAGCGAAAACAGGAAGAGTTCACCATTGGGGAGTTCCTTGAAATTTGTAAAGAGGATCAAACCGCTTATGCAAATGCAGCAGAACGTTTGCTACAAGCTATTGGTGAGCCTGAATTAATCGACACTGCCAACGACCCGGCACTTAGCCGCATTTTCTCAAACCGCGTTATTTCTCGTTATCCAGCTTTTTCAGAATTCTATGGCATGGAAGAAGCCATAGAACAAATCGTTTCTTACCTTAAACACGCCGCACAAGGTCTTGAAGAGAAGAAACAAATTCTCTATTTGCTCGGCCCAGTGGGTGGCGGTAAATCGTCTCTGGCAGAGAGACTTAAAGAACTGATGCAGCACGTACCTATTTACATGCTGAAAGGCTCGCCTGTTAACGACCATCCATTCTGTCTGTTTGATGTCAAAGAAGATGGCGACATTTTACAAAAAGAGTACGGCATTCCTAAGCGCTACTTAAAAACCATCATGTCGCCGTGGGCACGCAAACGCCTGCATGAATTCAATGGCGATATTACCCAGTTCAAGGTGGTTCGCGTTTATCCATCAGTGCTCGACCAGGTGGGTATCGCTAAAACCGAACCCGGTGACGAAAACAACCAAGATATTTCATCTTTGGTGGGTAAAGTTGATATTCGCCGCTTAGAACAATATGCACAAAACGACCCTGATGCTTACAGTTATTCAGGTTCACTATGTAAGGCCAATCAGGGCTTAATGGAATTTGTGGAGATGTTCAAAGCACCGATTAAAGTGCTGCATCCACTTTTAACTGCTACACAAGAGGGTAACTACAACCCAACAGAGGGCTTCTCTGCGCTTCCCTTCGATGGGCTTATACTTGCGCATTCAAACGAATCTGAGTGGCAATCGTTTAGAAACAATAAGAATAACGAAGCCTTCCTAGACCGTGTCTATATAGTAAAAGTACCGTACTGTTTGCGAGTACGTGAAGAAATTAAGATCTACAAAAAGTTACTAGACAGCAGCGAGCTTAACGGCGCGCCCTGTGCGCCAGACACGCTAGAGTGTTTAGCGCAGTTTACTGTGTTATCGCGCTTGAAAGAGCCAGAGAACTCCAGTCTATTTTCTAAAATGCGCGTGTATGATGGCGAGAGCCTGAAAGACACCGACCCGAAAGCCAAGTCTTATCAAGAGTACCGCGACTACGCCGGTGTCGATGAAGGCATGGAAGGGTTATCCACCCGCTTTGCATTTAAGATTCTCTCCAGGGTTTTTAACTTCGATCATCAAGAAGTGGCGGCAAACCCAGTCCATTTGTTTTATGTACTGGAGCGTCAAATTGAACGGGAGCAGTTCCCTCAAGAAACCGCTGATAAGTATTTGGAGTTTTTGAAAGGCTACCTCATTCCTCGCTACGTGGAATTCATTGGTAAAGAGATTCAAACGGCTTACTTAGAATCGTATTCTGAATATGGGCAAAACCTGTTTGACCGCTATGTAACCTATGCTGATTTCTGGATCCAAGACCAAGAGTATCGCGACCCAGAAACCGGACAGCTGTTCGACAGAGCGTCACTGAATGCTGAGTTAGAAAAAACAGAGAAGCCTGCAGGAATAAGTAATCCGAAAGACTTCCGTAACGAAATCGTTAACTTTGTTTTGAGAGCCCGTGCAAATAACGGCGGCAAAAACCCAGCATGGACCAGTTACGAGAAACTTCGCACCGTGATTGAGAAGAAAATGTTTTCTAACACGGAAGACTTACTGCCGGTTATTTCTTTCAACACCAAAGGCTCTGCAGAGGAGCAGAAAAAACACGACGACTTTGTAAATCGTATGACCGAGAAGGGATATACGCAAAAACAAGTTCGGTTGCTGTGTGAATGGTACCTGCGCGTACGTAAAGCGTCTTAGCGCTAAACGCATGTGGTGCTGAAGCGCGTGTAATGCGTGCTTCAGCACGGGTATTTGTAGTTCACAACAAGACAAGCAGGTGTGTATGGCGCATTTTATTGACCGAAGGTTAAACAGCAAAGGTAAGAGTACGGTAAACCGCCAGCGCTTTATTAAGCGTTACAAACAGCAGATAAAGCGCGCTGTTTCTGATGCAGTGGGTAAACGTTCTGTTACCGATTTAGATTCTGGCGAGCAAATTAGCATTCCAGCCAGAGATATCTCTGAACCTATTTTTCATACCGGCCGCGGCGGCAGTAGAGATATTGTCCACCCCGGCAACGACCAATTCACAGCGGGTGATAAAATTGATAGGCCGCCAGGCGGCGGTGGCAAGGGCGCAGGCGAAGGCGACGCTAGCAATGAAGGCGAAGGCCAAGATGAGTTCGTATTTTCTATATCTAAAGACGAATATTTAGACCTACTTTTTGAAGATTTAGCGCTTCCCAACCTAAAGAAAAATCAATTTGATAAAGTCACCCAATACGAAACCTATCGCGCAGGTTATCAGACCGATGGCGTGCCAAGTAATTTAGATATTGTTCGCTCACTCAAAGGCTCTGTGGCAAGGCGTATTGCCTTAAGCGGAAGTGATAGAAATAAACTGAGAGAGCTTGAAGAAAAACTTGCACTGCTTATAGAAGACAAGCACGACAATACGTTAGCCATAAATGCATTAAAAGAAGAAATTGAAGCACTTAAAGCCAAAATAGCCCGAGTGCCTTTTATTGATACTTTCGATTTGCGCTTTAAGAACTATGACAAGCGTCCGCTTCCCTCAAGCAAAGCCGTAATGTTTTGCTTAATGGATGTATCTGGCTCTATGGACCAAGCCACCAAAGACATGGCTAAACGGTTTTATATCTTGCTGTATCTCTTTTTGACGCGAACCTACGAAAACGTAGACGTGGTGTACATTCGTCATCACACGCAAGCGAAAGAAGTAGACGAGCACGAGTTTTTCTACTCTCAAGAAACCGGCGGCACTATTGTTTCAAGTGCATTGAAGCTAATGGATGAAGTCGTTCGCGAGCGCTACAGCGATGGAAACTGGAATATCTATGCAGCACAAGCGTCAGATGGCGATAATTGGGCTGATGACTCGCCGCAGTGTCGTGACTTGCTTACCGCTAAACTGCTACCCGCAACCCGTTACTATGCCTATATTGAAATAACCGAGAGGCAGCACCAAAGTTTGTGGCGAGAATACGAGAAAGTGGCCGCCACTCACGACAACTTTGTATGTAAGCACATACAAACACAGGCCGACATCTATCCTGTGTTCAGAGAGCTATTCAAACGCTCTGAACAAGATGCGCAGCAAGGAGCCTAATATGACAACCGACGCTATGGCAAAAGAAAACAGCAAGCCTGAAACTTCAAAACGCCACTTATTAAGCGATGGGCCCGACTGGACGTTTCCACTTATCGAAGAGTATGAGCAACATATCGATCGCATCGCCAAAAAATTTAAGTTAGACACCTATCCCAATCAAATTGAGGTGATCACCGCAGAGCAGATGATGGATGCTTACGCCAGCATCGGCATGCCGCTTAACTACACGCACTGGAGCTTTGGAAAAAAGTTTATTCAAACTGAGCAACAATACCGTCGTGGACAAATGGGGCTGGCTTACGAAATCGTCATTAACTCTGACCCCTGCATTGCGTATTTAATGGAAGAGAACACCATTACCATGCAAGCGCTCGTTATGGCTCATGCGTGCTACGGTCACAACTCATTCTTCAAAGGCAACTACTTATTTAAAACCTGGACCGATGCCAGCTCTATCATCGACTACCTGGTCTTTGCTAAAAACTACATTGCTAAATGCGAACAAAAATATGGATTTGATGAAGTCGAAAATATGCTCGACTCGTGCCACGCGCTAATGAATTACGGCGTTGACCGATACAAACGCCCGCAGAAAATTTCGTTACAAGAAGAGAAAAACAGACAAGAAGAGCGCGAGGCCTACCTGCAATCGCAAGTGAACGAGCTTTGGCGCACCCTGCCAAATAGCCCGCATAGCAAACACAAAGAAAAAATTCGTTTTCCACAAGAACCGCAAGAAAACCTGCTTTATTTTATTGAAAAAAACGCACCTTTACTTGAACCTTGGCAACGTGAAATTGTGCGTATTGTTCGGAAAGTTTCGCAGTATTTTTATCCGCAGAAGCAGACTCAAGTAATGAATGAAGGATGGGCCTGTTTTTGGCACTATCACATTCTAAATGAGATGTATGACGAGGGTTTGGTCAGCGACCGCTTCATGATGGAGTTTTTGCACAGTCATTCAAGCGTCGTTATGCAGCCAGAGTACAACAGCCCTTATTACTCTGGCATCAATCCGTATGCGTTAGGCTTTTCCATGTTCATGGATATTAAACGGGTGTGTCAGTCTCCCACTGAAGAAGACTATAAATATCTTCCAAGTATTGCGGGAAAAGACTGGCTTGAGACCGTGCATTTCGCCATGGAAAATTTTAAAGACGAAAGTTTTATCAGTCAGTTTTTATCGCCTAAAGTTATTCGCGACTTTAAGTTATTCGCCCTTGAAGATGACACCACCAAGCCCTTTATTGCGGTGAGCGCTATTCATGACGAAATGGGTTATCAAATTATTAAAGAGAAGCTGTCTGCTCAATACAATTTGAGTAATTTAGAACCCAACATTCAGGTACATAACGTTGATGTAAGAGGCGACCGTTCGCTTACTCTTCGCTATATTCCTCAGCGAGGAATTCCGCTAGGCGATTCAAAAGATGAAGTTATGCGCCACCTGCACAGGCTGTGGAAATTTGATGTACGTTTAGAGCAAGACAATGGTGATGATGGTATTGACGTGATATCAGAGTGTAAACGTGCACCGCAGGCGTAAGCCTGCGGTCAGCCATCAGAACAAGATTTTAAGCCGCCTTTGCACTTTCCATTTCTTTTCTGGAACACAGTAGCAGTGACAGTGCGCCTATTGCTGCAAAAACGGCTGCGGTAACGAACGTCTCATAGGCGTTAGTGCCTTGCTGCCACTGCTGCCCTGCCATGTAGTTTCCAAATGCGCCACCTAATCCAAACGCTATACTGATGTATACCGCTTGCCCTCGGCTTTGATACGCCTTCGGCAGGAACTGGTGGATAAAATGCACCGATACTGCATGCGTTAAACCAAAGCTTAACGCATGAATAAGCTGACTCAACACAATCACCATAAAGGTATCAGCGAATGCCGCCATGACATACCAGCGAAGCCCTGTCAGTGCGATGCTCACAAACAATAAATTCCACACGCCAAACTGGCTAATCAGACGGCGGGCAATAAGAAATATCCCCACCTCGGCAAGTACCCCAAGCGCGATAAAGATGCCAGTTTGTTGGCCGCTGTAATCAAGGTCGCGCATGTAAAGTGCGAAAAATCCGTAATACGCACCAAAGCTAATTTGCAAGCACGCTGAAGCGAATATAAAGATGGCGAAAGGTTTTTGTTTGGCGTATTTCCAAATACTTCCCGCCGTAGACGTTTCAGGTGCAGCTTCTTTGGGCGCACGTATGAACAAGGTACTGATGAACAGTAACGCGAGTACGCCAATACTGGCGTGCACTGGCGTGTCGGTAGAAAAAATATCTAGGGCTTGACCCACACCTACCGTCAAACAAATAAAGCCAACGCTCCCCCATAGCCTTACCTGCCCATACGTGGCATTGGTTTTCGCCACCGTATTCATCGTGATAACTTCAAGTTGAGGCAACACCGCTGTCCAGAACATCATCATTAACCCGAAAGCCAACGTAAGCCCCCAAAAACTGGTGAAGTAAAACACCGAACTGAAAGTTAGTACGGTGAGCAAGCAGCCTAAACGCATTACGCCAATGGCATTACCCGTTTTATCGGCCACGCCAGCCCACAGGCCTGGCCCTAAAATACGCGCTAGCGTTATAACAGCAAAAAGTTCACCGATTTCGGCAGAGGAAAATCCCCGCCCATCAAGGAAGATACCTAAATAAGGCACAAGCACGCCAAGCTGACCGAAGTAAAGCCAGTAGGTGATAGCAAGAATAAAGAGGCCGGTTTTGCTGCTTGCTGGGCTCGCCGCAGTATTGTTGGCATCGTTTAGGCCATTTGGTGACAATTCACATCTCCATATGCAAAAACGCCACTAGCGCAGAACCGGCAGTGGCGAATGATAAAATTAATTAGCGCAACATGCGCTCATACTGCGTGTATCTTTAATCCGCGTTAACGTAGCAGTCTTGGCATTGCGGTCTTGCGATTTAAAAAACTGCTATGCCTGACCCGCAATTGGTTTCGTGGTCGACTGCACACCGGCATTTTGCGCGCGGTGGCGTAGCAGATGATCCATCAATACCAGTGCCAGCATGGCTTCGGCAATAGGTACAGCACGGATACCCACACACGGGTCGTGACGACCTTTGGTGACGATATCGATTTCTTCATTGTCTTTATTGATAGTTTTACCGGGAACCGAAATACTTGAGGTCGGCTTAAGCGCCATGTGTACTTCAATATCCTGACCGGTAGAGATGCCGCCTAGCACGCCACCTGCATGATTAGATGTAAATCCTTCAGGAGTAAGCGTATCGCGGTGTTCACTGCCTTTTTGATTAATAACATCAAAACCATCACCAATTTCCACGCCTTTCACGGCGTTAATTCCCATCATGGCGTGGGCGATTTCAGCATCTAGCCTATCGAAAACAGGCTCGCCTAGGCCTACAGGCACATTCTTCGCAACAACCGATACTTTCGCGCCAATGCTGTCGCCTGACTTTTTAAGGTCTCGCATGTACTCGTCCAGCGCGTCTAGCTTAGACTCATCAGGACAGAAAAACGGGTTAGTGTTGGTTACGCTGTGATCAACCTTATCTACTGTTACCGGCCCAAGCTGAGACAAATAGCCTAATACCTCAATACCGTGCACTTCTTTAAGGTACTTTTTCGCAATACCACCTGCGGCTACGCGAATAGCCGTTTCACGTGCAGACGAACGACCACCACCGCGATAGTCACGGCTTCCGTACTTTTGATCGTAGGTATAGTCAGCGTGGCCTGGACGAAAGCGGTCCTTGATATTGCCGTAATCTTGGCTTCGCTGATCTTTATTTTTAATTAATAAACCAATACTGGTGCCAGTAGTTTTACCTTCAAATACGCCAGATAAAATTTGTACTTCATCGTCTTCTCTTCGCGCCGTAGTATAACGAGAGGTGCCGGGCTTACGTCTGTCTAAATCAACCTGAAGATCTTCTTCAGTGATCTCAAGTCCTGGAGGGCAACCGTCTACTACACCGCCAATTGCAATGCCGTGGCTTTCACCAAACGTGGTTACAGTGAAAAGTTTTCCGAAGCTGTTACCTGACATAATTAACTATTAATCCTTACTACTAAAATACTGTACTAGTGTGTCTTTGCGCACGGCGAAAATACCTGAACCACCGTTATCGAATTCAAGCCAAATCACTTCTAACCCGGGGAACCTTTCGCTCATGTGCACTTCGCTATTTCCAACTTCAACGAATAACCAGCCACCGTCATTAAGGTAAGTTGGCGCCTCTTTAAGCATGATATCAACCAGTTCCAGACCGTCTTCACCTGCGGCAAGGGCAAGCTCAGGCTCGTGGTGATACTCTTCAGGCAAGTCAGCCATGTCCTCTGCGTCAACATAAGGCGGATTAGACACGATAAGGTCGTATTTTTGCCCTTCTAAACTTGAAAACAGGTCAGACTGAATGGGATAAACACGGTGACTAAGACCATGCTCCTGAATATTAATATCGGCCACTTCCAATGCATCTGTGCTGATATCTACGGCATCTACCTGCGCCTCTGGGTATGCATGAGCAAGCGCAATAGCAATACACGCACCGCCCGTGCACATATCAAGAATACTGTTAGGCGTCGATTCTACAAATGGCGCAAACTCTTTTTGAATAAGTTCAGCAAATGGAGACCGAGGAATGAGCACTCGCTCGTCTACGTAGAACGGCATACCGCAGAACCAGGCTTCGTTTGTGATATAAGGCAATGGCATGCGAGTTTGCACGCGCTTTAAAACAAGCTCTGCAATCTTCTCTCGCTCGCTTTTCGTTAAGCGAGACGTCATTACGCTGTCCCCAACTTGCTCTAATATAGGATGAGGCAAATGTAAGGCTTGCATAACTAGGCTTGTCGCTTCATCCCATGCATTGTCAGTACCATGACCAAAATACAAAGCCGCATCGTTAAAACGGCTGGTTGCCCATCGTGTCATATCTAACAGGGTATGCAGATCTTCAATGGCTTCTTCAAGGTAAAACTTATCGGTCATGGCGTTTGGGTACATCAAAAATTTCAAAGCTGGTATCATACCCAAACTTCATACCGATTCACATAATTAACTACGTACCGAATCTTTCTATTCGTTATAATTTAGGCGTTTTGAATCGTTAAACTCGAGTGTATTTACCCAAGCTGTTGTTGATGAAAACCTTTAAAAAAGAACTCAAAGCATTAAAGAAGCAACTTTCTGAACCTCATCGCCATAACAGTCAGGCGAGACAGGAAGGCGCCCGTAATGGAAATATGTCTACGAATACCGAGGAAGAGACCTTTTCATTTGCCGATGCAATGCAGGGAGTGACGCCTTTATCACAGGATAAAGTTGAGCCTGATAAGCAAGTTGAGTTATTTAAGAAGTCGCAGCAGGTAAAAGGTAAACACCTAAAACACAGTAAGCAATTAGCGGCAAGCTTCGACTTTTCTGATATGTACCAGGCAGCGTTGCCGCAAGAAGGGCCCATGCGCTTCTGCCAAGAAGGTGAGTCTACGCATATTTTGAAGCAGCTGCGCCGTGGCGACTACTCGCCAGAAATGACTTTAGATTTACATGGCCTTACCCGAGAGATGGCAAAAGCCGAGCTTGCCGCACTTATTCACACGGCAAGAAAAGAACTGATAGATTGCGTGTGTGTAATGCATGGTTTTGGTCAGGGCGTGCTAAAAGCCGCCCTGCCCCATTACTTAGTTCAGCACCCACACGTACGTGCATTTCATCAAGCGCCCCTCGAATACGGTGGACAAGCAGCACTACTGGTACTCATCGACATACCGCTTCAAAACAACAAGCGTTAATTTGCGCCTGGACAGCCATACATGGTGACTTATTTGTCTTCATCTGCACTGTTGTGCATAAACAAATAAGTGTAATACATCATCATCGCTACAATAATGCCTATACCGAGTAGTGAGCCCCATACTACGGGGTCTTTCATCATAGTCCACAACATAAGTAATCTCCTCTTCAACTAAGTAAATAGTAGAAGAGGCGTTAGATAGAGGATGTGATCCAGATCAAATTCGATTTCTAGTCGTTAGCTGTCGGCCTAATTATTTGATCCAGGTCAACATACAGTTAATACCAATCCCCCATATTTGTCGCGCCATCACAATTGGGGCTTTGCCATACTTAGTTGTAACGATTGAATATGTTCAGGTTTCCCTCATAACCAAGCAAGGCCTCCGCATTACGGCACAGCTGCTCCATCGACTCACTAACTTGTATATCAAAATTTGGGGGTGTTGCTCGTAGACTGTGTTGAAAGATTTTGGCGTTTACATGGTTCGCAAGCAAAAGAAAACCCAAACACCCATACGTTCTCAGAAAGGGAAGCCGTGAGCAAAGTTGAGATGCGGCAGTATGTGTAATCGTTAAACTTTTGTCGGGAATAGATAGAATTACCCACTTATCAAGTTTCTGACCCTCTCTTGCGATATTCCTAAACCATCCGTCGACAACGCTATCGTCGTATACATTGCTTGGTATATCAAATAGAACATTGTTGACGTTGAAAAAACGGTATTGATGCTGACTACCTACCATGGCTACCTCCTGTTATGCCTTCATTCAATTGGTAGAGTGGAGCACTGAGCAAAGATCAGTTTTGACAGGGCGAATTCGCCTAGTTAGGACTGTTATGGCTATCGTCTGGCATTATTGAACTGATTAACATTGTGGGCCTGCAGACAAGCAAGTACTTTTTCACTCAACCACAGTGTTGCCTGAGCAGTGTCGTCAAAGTATTCGAATGCTAGTGTTGAAGATTCATAAACACGAGACCAAAACTTCTTTTGCATTGCCACACCTTCTGGTTCATGAAGCACCACTGCCGTGGCGATTAGTCCCAATGCTACGGCTTTACTAACAATTTCTTGCCCAGCGTTAGTAGCCTCCATGGGCGCAAGTGCTAGACCATGCACATTTACTAAGCTTCCCCAACACGGTGTATCAATATTCTTTCTTTGTGCGCCAACCACACGCTCATACTTTTGCATGAACTCAAGATTAAACGGACCTACTAAGTCTATATGTAGAATATTTTGCTCTGCTTGAAAATGAGCGTGAACCTCTCCATGCGCACTAAACTTGTCTATATCCATACGTTCCTCCACTTGAAAAGTATAGAACAAGATCAGGGCCAGATAAATTTGTTGCATATTTAGGGATAGAATTAATTTACAAAAAGGTATTGCAAATCATTCTCATTTACACTATCTTGTAAATGCCTGTTCGACGTTGGGTAAAAAACGGTCTTGGCTTAGCGTCGCTGAGGGATAGACGCCCGTCTATCCCTCAATTTTTTTCTTCAATATATTTTCTACTTATTTTAATCAACGTTCATAGACGCATAAAAAAGCGACTATCACGTCGCTTTTTCTCGCTTCTTTAATTTAGCTAAACAGCTTCATAAACCAACCTTTTTGGAGATCTTCCTCACAGGTTTTAAGTTGAGTAGCATAGCGCAGCGAGCGCGCTTTAACTTTTGACGCCACTTTCTTCAGCCACGGCTTTCTATCATAGCTTCTGCGTTTGTACCCGCCCCATCCTTCGTGATAGTTAAGGTATTGCGCGTAGGCGTCCCATTTAGAAATACCGTTCACTTTTTGCGACTTGTAAATAAACCATCCCATAAAGTCGATAGCGTCCTCGAAATCATCACGATCCGCACCACTGTTATCTGTTTCTCTCATATAGTCAGACCACGTCGGTGTTTTCGCTTGTGAATAGCCATAAGCCGAACTAACACGCCCCCAAGGAATAAGCCCGAAGAAAACGTAATCACGCGGTGGAAGCGCATCGTGGCGGAAGGAACTTTCTTGATACATCATGGCCATTGGAACATGTATAGGCACACCCCATTTATCACGGGCATCAGCAGCTGCATCATACCAATCGTCCTTTTCGTAGAATATTTCGCACAAATTACTGATGTCTTTAGGAGGCGTAGTTGCACACCCAGCGATAAACAGCGGAAAAAGAACGATGAGAGTTGATAAAAAAACAACCAATTTTTTGAACTTTTGGTTCATAGCTTGTCTTAACTAATGTTCTAGTAAAATGTGTGTTTCCCTGGAACCTTTTAATGCCTGACCTATGTCAGGCATTTTTTTTTGCTGGGGCCTCAGCGAAATAATCACGAATAAATGTATCAAAGTCTTTAACATCAGCAGCTTCTATTTCTTTTTGAGCAGCAAACGACACGTCAGCTTGGGCAGCAAAACCAGCAGCATCCGTATCCGTGTATTCAAAAGACTTCATCTCAGCTTGATAAGCTTGTGCCAGTTCTAAGCCCAACACGCCATTATCTTTGTCACTTTCTAGCAAAGTAGCAAGTAGTTTACCTGACGGTGTTAGCGCCGGATCCGCCACTTTTTCAGCCTCGACGTTCACCGCTTGTGTATAACGCGACGTATCATTGGCTAAATCGAGTAATTCGGCCGCTTGCTCGAAGGACTTAAACAGCGAGGCACACCAGTCAGGTAGTGAAATATTTTCTCCGCCATTTTGCAGGAGCAAATCAGGGTTTCGCCCTTCTAACACCACTTTATTCATATTCTCTTTAGCTTCTTTAAGCTGCGCTTCGTCAAGTTCTGCACTTGGCATTAGTAAGCACGCAACTAAGAAAACATCTAAGAAATCGAATTGCGTCTGTGAAATACCAATTGCCGAAAATGGATTGACATCTAGAGCGCGCACTTCAATGTAGCTGATACCGCGTCTAACCAAAGCGTCTGTTGGCTTTTCCATTGACTGAGTGGGCTGCTTAGGGCGTATAGGCGAGTACAGTTCATTTTCAATTTGAATGATGTTGCGACTTAACTGTTGATAATTGCCCTCTTCGCCTGCAGCAAACTGGCTGAACCGGGATGACGGCGTATTCATCGCATCGCGCAGCAAGGTGACATAGTTGTCTAGCTTGTTGTAACAAATCTTAAGCGACGATTGCTCTGCACTTGTGTAGCCTAAATCACTCATGCGAAGTGATGTCGCGTATGGCATGTATACCGTGCCCTTACCTACCTTTTTAAAAGGTAACGCATGCTGCTTTCCTTTTAAAAACGATCCACATAATGCAGGGGATGCACCGTACAAATAAGGAATAAGCCAACACAACCTGCGGTAGTTGCGGATCAATCCAAAGTAATCGGCCGAAGTCTGCTCTTGAGAATGTTCTTTTCCGTTCAGTTCAGCCCATAGCTTCCAAAACGTTTCGGGAAGAGAAAAGTTGAAATGCACGCCGGCAATTGCCTGCATCATACTGCCGTAGCGGTTTTTAAGACCAATGCGATATACACGCTTCATCTTGCCCACATTTGACTCACCAAAATAGGCGATGGGAATGTGCGCTTCATCATCTATAAAGCATGGCATACTTAGCGGCCATATTTGCTCTTCACCAATATTATCAATAACGAATTTATGGATATCTTTTAACTGAGAAATCGTTTTGGCAGCACTGTTTTCTGGCGGCGTAATGAATTCAAGCAACGATTCAGAAAAGTCTGTGGTGATTGAATCATGGGTTAGCGCAGTTCCCAGCGGTTTAGGATGGGGTGTTTGTGCCAACGTACCGTTCGGGTTTATACGAAGGGCTTCGCGCTCAACGCCGCGCTTAATATCTTTTAGCGCAGCGAGAAATTCGGGTGACTTAAGCGCAGCAATGCGCGCTTCAAAACGGGATGAGTCTACAGTCAAAATGGTGGTCCGTTATGTCAATATAGCCCCCTGTTATGGGGGGCAATAATGTAAATTCAACAAAAATCAATCTATCAGTTTAACGTTTCTCGGGTGTTACTCTCTACTGATAACTCGATAATTGGCATCGATAGCGCGTTTAACTGAGGCAAAATTTTAGCTTTATCGCCTACTACAATAATTTGCATCTTATCAAGATTCAAATATTGCTTTGCCAAGGTATCCATCGTTTTCTTATCAATATTGTTGATAATAGCAAGCTGCTCTTCACGATAGCCTTTATCAAGACCATAGCTAAGCAATTGCCTTAAAAAGCGCGCTTTACTGGTAGGTGTTTCAAATTCAAGTGCGTCGCTTAACGTAAAGGCATTGCGCATGAACGCAATTTCTTCCTCGGTTACACCTTCAGTGCGGTAGCGATTAATCTCTTTTAAAATTTCAGCGATACCTTCACCTGTGTTAGCAGCAGTGAGGTCGGTACTTGCTTCAAACCAGCCAAGGGTTTTGCCACCAACGAAACCACTATTTGCTCCATAGGTGAAGCCTTTATCTTCTCGAAGGTTCAGATTTATGCGGCTATTAAATGCTCCCCCTAATGGGAAGTTCATAAGGCGAGACTTAAAGTGATCGCCTGTCGCATCAAAAGGTAAGCTTCTATCAACAATAAATACTACCGACTGAACCGCTTCTGGGCTATCCACTAGGAAGATTTGGTTTTCTTCGTACTTGGGAAAATCGCTGTAATCAGCAAATTCATAGGAATTCCCCTTCCACTGACCAATAAAGTCTAGTGTATTCACCATGTCTTTTTTCGGTAAGTTACCCACAACGACGATACTCGCTTTATCTGGCGAATAGTAATTGGCATAAAACGTTTTAACATCTTCCAACGTAATATTCTGCACAGTTTGCAGCGTGCCTTCATCCGGCAGGCTGACACGATTCTCTTCACCAAACAAAACGAGGTCACGCGCGCGGCGGGCTAAGCTAGACGGCGTTTTCGCTTGTTGCTGCAAGCCTTGTACAACACGCTCTTTCATGCGGTCAAAATCTTCTTGAGTGAACGCAGGGTTGAACAGCTTTTCTTTTAATAGCGCTAGGGTTTCATCTAAATGCTTGGTTAAAGTAGACACGTAAACCTGTGAGTATCTACCTGCAGTACTAAATCGGATAGCGCTACCCAGTTTTGCAAGTTCGCTAGCTAATTCTTCATTGCTGTAATGCTTTGTAGTTTCATTCATAAGTAACGCGGTTAAGTAGGCCGTACCCGCTTTACCTTCAGGGTCTAGCAACATGCCGCCATCCATACCTAATGTAAGCGTTACCGTTGGCGTTTCGGTGCTGGTTACGCCAAGTATTTCAATGCCGTTAGCAAGTTCAGATTCCCAATAATCAGGAACTTCCACAACCGGTGCCTCACCGGCTTTCGGCATTACGCTTCTATCAAAGCTAGGGGCGGTATTGGTAGATAGGGCACTGGTAACAGCTTCATTTTCAGACACTTCTACCGTATCGATTTCAATATTTCTCACCGGACGTTCAAAGGTCTGCTTAGCCGCAGCGAGCTGAACCTGCCCTTTGGGCACCACGCTTAATACAACGCTATTGGCGTCTTTAATATATTTGTTGTAAACACGCATCACGTCTTCAGCAGTTACGGCGTTGTAGCGCTCAATATCTTCAGCAATCAAATCTGGCGTTTGGTAAAAGGTTTCGTTAGCAGCGAGGGCTGACACTTTGCCAGATACACTTTGTAAACCAAATACCGTACGCGCTTCAATTTGCCCTTTTGTACGCGCTAAATCATCTGCCGTTACACCACGTGTTTCAAACTCTTTAAGGGTTTCATTCAGTACGTTCTGGAGAGTAGAAAGCGAGGTGACTTTTGCTGGATTAGCCAAAGCGAGTAGCTGAAATTCACAGGCAAGTTCGCGGCAAGGGTGAGACACCACGGCTTGCACCGCCATGCCTTCTTTCACTAGGTTTTTGTAAAACAGTGAGGTTTTTCCACCGCCTAAAATATCGGCCAATACGTCCAGTGGCGCTTCGTCTTCATGGCGACCATACACTGTAGGATAAGTTATTTGCAGAAGCGGAAGATGAACTTTATCTTCTAACGTTACATAACGGGTTTCGTCTAGCGTTACTGGCTGAGGCTCAGGCTCTTCTACTTTCGGTCCTGTTGGGATTTCCCCAAAGTACTTATTCACCCACGCTTTGGTTTTGGCTACGTCGATATCGCCACCAATAGTTAGGACCGCATTGTTCGGGCCATACCAGCGCTTAAAAAAGGCTTTTAGGTCATTGACGTCAACGCGGTCTAAATCTTCTACATAGCCGATAGTCATCCACGAGTATGGATGCCCTTCGGGATATAACGCTTCACCATTAAGCTCGAAACGCAATCCGTAGGGCTGATTGTCCACACGCTGCGCACGCTCGTTTTTAACCGTTTCTCTTTGGTTTTCAAACTTAGTTTGGTCTACGGCTTCTAACAGATAGCCCATTCTGTCAGATTCTAGCCAAAGGACTTTCTCCAATTGGTTAGCCGGTACGGTTTCAAAATAGTTTGTGCGATCGGTATTGGTTGTGCCGTTTAAGTTACCGCCCGATTCCGTAACAACCTTAAAATGCTGCTCATCGGCAACGTGTTTTGAGCCTTGAAACATCATGTGCTCAAAAAAGTGAGCAAAACCCGATTTACCTACCTCTTCTCGCGCAGAGCCAACGTGATAGGTAACGTCAACATGAACCAGTGGATCAGAATGGTCTTCGTGGAGAATGACGGTAAGTCCGTTTTCTAATGTGTACTTTTCGTAAGGAATAGACACGGTGTTCGACGAATCAGCTACTGTGTTTAGTTGGTTATTCGTCTTCTCTTCCTGTACGTGCTGACACGCTGTTACTGCAATGACGCCTATGGTCATAACGAAGGTACGTAGGGTCAGTTTTCCTGACATGATGATTCCTTTTAAATTACTACACATTCTTCACTCTGCCTTTTCACTCTATATTCACTGAGTGGTACTTGGCTTATTGGGTGAAAACAGAGGTTGCTATCTCTATAGCGCAAGCGAATTTTCGAAGACTACCAGACTTTTTAGCGCTTTACTTGCTTCGACTTTGCTATGATTGTATTAATTTGTGTATTTCTGAAATACACTTACACTTCATAGTCTTTTGTAAAATAGGCTTTAGCCAGTTGAATTCGCTAAGTGGTACGAATGAACTGACAAACGGTTTCCATTTGGAATAGAAATAGCCCAATAGAAGTTGCGAAATAAAAAGGATAGTTGCATGGATCAGTCAACAACAGTAGTCGATATTGATTTTGGAATGTCACAGCTAAGTGGAAACAAAAAACTGTTGTTCACCCTACTTGGTAAGTTTACAGACGAATACCGTTCTCTTGATGCTGACTTGCAGGCGCATGTTGCTAAGGGCGATTTTAATGAGGCTTACTCTCTTGTTCACACACTAAAAGGCGTGACAGGAAACCTAGGGCTTTTTGCTTTGCACAATGCGAGCAAGCCTGTAGAAAGCGGCTTTAGAAACGACAAACGCGTTGCTGAACAATACCCTGCTTTTATCGCAGTACTAGATGAAACCATTGCTGCGGTTGATGCGTTGATCAAAGAGCCAGAAGTCACAGCTTCTGCCCCGGCACCGGCGAATGGAGCAGCAGCTGAGCAAGCGCGAAAACAGTTAATGACAGCGCTGAAAGCGAGCGAGTTTATCGCCCAGGACAAACTGGATGAATGGCTAGATGCCCTTGCCCTACCTCAAGAAAAGCGCTCGGCTATTATCGATGCGGTAGACGAACTTGACTATGAAGAAGCCATTTCAGAGTTAGAAAATAGCTAGTGCAGCCGATCCCCGTTCTCTTTGAAAATACAGACCTCATTATTGTTAACAAGCCTATTGGCATTGCTATGCACGATGCCACTAATGAGGCAGATGTTAGAGAAAATATTGCCGAAAACGGCGAACCAAAAAAAATAGACGGCATTGTCACCCGATTAAAAAAGCAGTTAGCCGTAACAGAACTGCATCTTTGCCACCGCTTAGATACGGGCACGTCGGGCTGTTTATGTCTTGCTAAAAATGCAGCTGTAGCCGGAGAAATTGGCGAGCTTTTCTCATCAAGACGCGTCAGCAAATATTACTTGGCTTTAAGCAGCCAAAAGCCCAAAAAAAAGCAAGGCACGATAATGGGCGACATGAAAAATCGTCGAGGCGGCCAGCGGATTTTGCTAAAAACCTCAGAAAACCCGGCTATCACTCAGTTTTTCAGTAGCGCGGCTAAGCCCGGCACACGAGGCTTTATCGTAAAGCCTCACTCGGGGAAAACCCATCAAATTCGTGTGGCGCTTAAAAGCATTGGCGCACCTATTTTGGGTGATACACTTTATGGGGGTGAGACATCAGACAGGCTGTATCTTCATGCATGGCATTTACAGCTTCCTTTATCTTCTGGTGAATTAGCAGTTACGGCACCTTTCGATACAGGTGAAGTCATAAACGAAGCCGATGTGCAGACTTGGTACAACGGGCTTAATGCGCCTGAGACTTATCCATGGCCTTCCCTGCCCGCACGCTTTCTGCCGGCGTGCTAGGGGAAAACGCGAACGGCCTAATAGGTGCTAACCTAATAGGTGCTAATAGTCATAAGAAAATAGAAGCTACTTTCAATGTTTAATAGGTGCTAATGGGTAAACTACATATAGTTGGCGGCGGTGCCATAGGAAGCCTGATTGCTGCAAGCGCCCAGAAAAATGGCGTGCCGTATGACTGCTACCCCAGAGACATGAAAACCATGCCCTCTTGCGCACACTGGCAAAACGGCCAAACCACTGCGCTAAAACCTGCGAAGCCTTCACCTATCGTGTTACCTAAAAGTGATGTGCTGATAATCCCCTTAAAAGTATATCAACTTAAAGCAGCCCTATTGCAATGGCTTCCCTATCTCACACAACAACCTACCGTTGTGCTGCTTCACAACGGTATGGGCGGACTTGAGATCGCAAGAGATTTACTAGGCGGCGATTATCCGTTGCTTCTTGCTACAACCAGTCATGGCGCGTTAAAAGTAAGCGCGTCGAGCGGCGATTTTCATGTTAAGTATACTGGCGTTGGCGCAACGCAAATTGGCGCGCCTAATGTAGATAAGCCATCACCTCAAACATTGGCCGCCCTCTCACAAATAGCGCCACAGCTAGCCAGCGCAATTGCGACGTTAGATAAGGCTCTTCCGCCAGTGCAATACCAAAATAATATTCTAAGAGCATTGTGGACGAAGCTTTCCGTTAATGCTGTGATTAACCCACTAACGGCGCTTCACAATATCCAAAATAAGCACATTGCTAAGCCTGAATTTGAACAAAGCCGTATTTCAATTTGCAATGAGTTTACTCAGGTAGCGGATGCTTACGGGCTAGATTTTGATGCACTGTCAGTTCATGAAAATGTGCTGTCTGTAGCCAAGGCGACCGGAGAAAACTACTCAAGTATGCATCAGGATGTTGCTCACGGTAGACAAACAGAAATAGACGCCATCAACGGTTACATTGTAGATATGGCAACAAAAAAGGGTATTCCCGTTCCCGAGAATACCCTTTTAGTAGAGCGTGTTAAGGCGCTGAAGCTTTAACAGCGCCGAGCACCTAAATCACGCTATTTGAGGATTAAGATTATTCTTGTTCACCCGCTTCTTGCGCGTCTTTTGGCGCCTGAGGCTTCATGTGTGGGAACAAGATAACATCTTTAATGGTAGAGCTATCAGTAAATAGCATAGCTAGACGGTCAATCCCGATACCTTCACCCGCCGTTGGCGGCAAGCCATATTCAAGGGCGCGGATGTAGTCATCGTCAAAGTGCATGGCTTCATCATCGCCTGCATCTTTTTCTTCAACTTGCTTCGCAAAACGTTCTGCCTGATCTTCCGGGTCGTTAAGCTCGCTAAAGCCATTCGCTAATTCACGTCCACCTACAAAGAACTCGAAGCGGTCGGTAATGAATGGGTTGTTGTCGTTACGGCGCGCAAGCGGCGATACTTCCCACGGATATTCTGTAATGAACGTAGGTTGAATAAGCTTCTCTTCCGCGGTTGCTTCGAAGATTTCGCAAAGGTACTTACCCGCACCCCAAATGCCATCAACTTCAGGCTCTTTAATGTGAAGCTGTTTTGCCATTGCTTTAAGCGCGTCAAGGTTCGCCTCTGGGTCGCGAATAGCTTCTTCGTTAGCTTCTGGCCAGTACTTAAGAATAGCTTCGCCCATGCTTAAGCGGTCAAACGGCTTACCAAAATCGTATTCAACTTCAGACGTTACGTTACCTTCAGCGTCTTTAGTTGTGTTTTTGATAATGCTTGTACCAAGAATATCTTCTGCCAGCGTGCGCAGCATATCTTCGGTAAGGTTCATCAGGTCGTTGTAGTCTGCATACGCTTGGTAGAACTCAAGCATAGTAAACTCTGGGTTGTGACGAGTTGATAAGCCTTCGTTACGGAAGTTACGGTTAATTTCGAACACACGCTCAAAACCACCAACCACTAGGCGCTTAAGGTAAAGCTCTGGTGCAATACGCAGGTACATATCGATGTCTAGCGCATTGTGGTGAGTCACAAACGGCTTCGCTGTCGCGCCACCAGGAATAACCTGTAGCATTGGCGTTTCTACTTCAAGGTAGTCACGTTCGGTAAGATAATTGCGAATACCGTTTACGATCTTGCTACGGATCATGAACGTTTTGCGCGTTTGTTCACTTGTGATCAAATCAACGTAGCGCTGGCGATATTTCGTTTCCTGGTCACTCAAACCGTGGAATTTTTCTGGCAATGGACGAAGTGCTTTGGTTAGCAACTCGTATTGCTCCATGTTCACGTAAAGGTCGCCTTTACCTGACTTATGTAGGTCACCCGCCACGCCAATAATGTCACCAATATCTAGTGCACCATATTTTGCTTTAAGGGCTTTTTGCGTGTCTTTATCTGCGTATGCCTGAATACGGCCAGTCATATCTTGAAGCAACATGAAAGGACCACGCTTTGCCATAATACGGCCAGCAATGCTTACTTTGTTACCCTGCTCTTGTAGCGTTTCTTTGTCGAATTCACCGAACTTAGCTTGAAGCTCATCCGCATAGTTTTCGCGACGGAAGCTGTTTGGGAAACCGTTTGCACGGCACTGCTCGCGAATAGCGCTTAGCTTAGCACGGCGCTCTGCAATCAATTTGTTATCGTCTGTTTGTTGGTCAGTCATAACCTTTCACTTCGTTGTTCGGTTTACAGCCCGGATTTCAGGCTGGCTTCAATAAATTTGTCCAAGTCGCCATCCAGCACGGCTTGAGTGTTGCGTGTTTCCACGCCAGTACGCAAATCTTTAATGCGGGAGTCGTCCAAAACGTAAGAGCGTATTTGGCTTCCCCAGCCGATATCAGACTTGCTGTCTTCCATCGCTTGTTTTTCAGCGTTTTGTTTTTGCAGTTCAAACTCATAAAGTTTGGCTTTTAACTGCTTCATCGCCTGATCTTTGTTTTTGTGCTGCGAGCGGTCGTTCTGACACTGCACCACAATGCCCGTAGGTTCATGGGTAATACGTACCGCTGAATCTGTTCTGTTTACGTGCTGGCCACCCGCGCCCGATGCGCGATAGGTGTCTATACGTAAATCAGACGGGTTGATTTCAATATCGATGTCGTCATCAATTTCAGGATATACAAACGCAGATGAAAACGACGTATGACGGCGGTTGCCCGAGTCAAACGGCGATTTACGTACTAAGCGGTGTACGCCTGTTTCTGTGCGTAGCCAGCCAAACGCATATTCGCCCTGAACGCGCAGCGTAGCACTTTTAATGCCCGCGACTTCACCTTCCGACACTTCAATAAGTTCCGTTTTGAAACCGTGCGCTTCGCCCCAACGCAAATACATGCGCAGCAGCATATTGGCCCAATCTTGTGCTTCTGTACCACCAGAGCCCGACTGAATATCAATATAGCAGTCGTTTTCGTCGTTAGGGCCAGAAAACATGCGGCGAAACTCAAGCACTTCTAGCTGCTCAATTAAGCCTTCAAGCTCACTTTGGGCCTCAACGAAGGTATCTTCATCTTCGGCTTCAACAGCCAATTCAACAAGACCTTCAACGTCTTCAGTTCCCTGATCGAGCTTGTGGATCGTCTCTACGATTTGCTCCAAGGCCACTTTTTCTTTGCCAAGGGCCTGCGCTCTGTCTGGCTCGTTCCAAACGTCAGGACTTTCTAACTCTCGGCTAACTTCTTCTAAACGCTCTGACTTTGCATCAAAGTCAAAGATACCCCCTAAGCGCTTCAGTGCGCTCGCGGATATCTTTTATCGCATTCATAACGGGGTTTATTTCAAACATAGTCCGCTTATTTCGTTAAAAATTTAAGACCGCGGATAGTACCGAATTTGAAGGAATTTTGATAGGGGTTGGCGCAAATATTGCGACACTGAGCTTGTGCTAATTTTCGTATGGATTTTAAGCACCTTCGTTGAAGCGAGTATTTTCACCGTTCAATGGCGCGCACATACTGTTGGGTAGGCTGTCTTAGCCCATACAAATAGAGTAAATGTTTGAAAAAGCAGCCTTCAGCTGCACTAGTTTGGAGCATTGCTACTTAGTGTCGCGTGCGTTTAGTGTGCGAATTGATTGGAAAATCTTTTAGGAAAAGTATGTCGTTCAATAATTTGTCTTATGCCGTTATCGGCGTACTTCTCGGTCTTTTTGTATTGGCCTTGGGTCAACTCGTCGATTGCCAGAACCTTGCGGGGGCAACGATGGCGTTGCAGTGCCCCAACGGCACGCCCATTTCTAAAATGTGGCTTGCCACGTCAATGCTAATAGCGGGAAGCGGAATTTTCACTTGGCTATATCGCAATCGTAAATATTAACCGTAAAGTGCAGAAATGACTCGGTGAGTATCAACGGTGTTAACACATCACTGCGTATAACTGTTACGTAATGAGTCTAACTGCTGACTGACGAAAGTAAGATTTAGAACGAACAACATGTTTTAAGTGCTGTTCGTTCTGGTAAAAAAAGAGCCATGCTCACTTTTAATGGATTGCCCCTTTTTCCTGAGCAAAGTGTTTTTTACACACCCGCTGGAATTTCCGGCTATTTAGCAAAAGAATAATCTGTGTAGCCCTTCTCACCACCACCAAATAACGTATCGGGGTTGTGCTCATTCAGCGGTACATTATTCGCCAGTCTGTAGGGTAAATCTGGGTTCGCCACGAAAGGTCGACCAAAACCAATCATATCTGCCCACCCTTCAGTTAGAGCTTGTTCGGCACGCTCTGTGTCGTACTTTCCGGCATAAATGAGCAGACCGCTATAGGCTTCCCGAATAGCCATCTTGAATGATATTGGCATTTGCGGCGCATCATCCCAGTCGGCTTCAGCAATATGCATATAGCCAATCTTGAAACTATTAAGCATGGAAGCAATAGCAAGATAGGTCTCTTCGGGATTGTCGTCGACCGTCCCGTTTAATGTTGTTAGGGGCGCCAAACGTACACCTACTTTATCAGCGCCAATTTCCTCAGACACAGCCTGCACCACTTCTTTCAAGAATCGAATACGGTTCTGTACACTTCCGCCGTATTCATCAGTTCTTGTATTACTTTGAGAATCAATAAACTGGTTAAGCAAGTAACCATTAGCCGAATGCAACTCAATGCCATCAAATCCGGCATCTACGGCATTGCGCGCCGCAACGCGATACTCTTCCACCACGGCTTTTATATCTTCAATGCTCATTTCTCGGGGCATGACCGACTCAACAAAGCCAGGGTTGCCGCCTTCATCAACAAATACTTTTACGCCTTTTGCTTGAATCGCCGATGCGCTAATTGGCTGCTGCCCCTCTGTATTTGAAGGATGGGATACGCGGCCCACGTGCCAAAGTTGCGCAAACATCACACCACCCGCTTCATGGACTTTATCTGTTACCAACTTCCAGCCATCGATTTGCGCCTTGGTATAAATACCCGGCGTCCACGCATAACCCTTACCGAGTGCCGAAATTTGTGTGCCTTCACTCACAATAAGCCCTGCACTTGCGCGCTGAGCGTAATATTCAGCCATAAGGGTGTTGGGCACATCTCCCGGCTGCGTTGAGCGGGAGCGGGTCATTGGCGGCATAACAACCCGATTGTTCAGCGTTTTTCCAGACAGCGATAGGGTTTCAAATAATTTCATAATACAGTCCTTTGAACTTTATTCTTGCAATTTACACGTTTAGATAACGGTAAATATAAGGCCCTATAGCTGGCTTAGAACCCGTACTTTTAACAAAGCACTTTTGCATTTTTCACAAAAGTACCGGTGTATTTCGACGACGTTATCCCAAATTTCATGCATCTCCTCTTGACGCAGAAAAAATTAAGCTTACACTTGTGCGCTGAGTTAGCGTACAAGTGTAAGCTAAAATATTTTCATCCTTTTTGTATTTAAGATATTCCGACGAAATACAGGTGTGATTTCTACATTGAGACTATTACTAGATAAATTCACTGATCGCATTTTTCACCATGCCTCTTGGAAGGGCTACTGGGAAGTGCTGATGCAGCAAGTTAGACCCGCGTGGCGCGATGGGTATTTCAGAGCTAGGGTCGTGACCGTAAAAAAACTGAGCACGGATATGCTCGAGGTGTTACTTATACCAGAGAGGTCTTGGCCAACGCATGTTGCAGGGCAACATATCGCAATAACCATAGAAATTAATGGCAGGCTCACCACTCGCGTGTTTACCATAGCGAGTGGTGCTAACACCCGACAAAAAGAAAAGCAGATTCGTCTTGTAACCAAGGTTAAAGCTCAGGGCGCATTAACACCTTATCTTCACTCTTGTGTGCCTAATCAATGGGTAAATATCTCAGCCCCTATGGGGGAATTTATCTGGCCGAAGGTTGAAAAGCCCCTACTTATGATAGCGGGCGGCTCGGGTATAACTCCTTTCATTGCCATGCTTGACGATGCCGTCAACAACGCGCAGCTAAACCATACACCGGTACACTTACTTTATTTTGCTAAGCCGGACGAGCATGTATTACTCAATGAATTATCAGCGTTCAGTCAGCGCTGTGAGCACTTCACCTATGATATTTTGAGCAAGCAAAAAGACGGAGACGTAGAAGCGCATCTGTGTAACTTTGCCAATGCACACTGGTTAGTGTGTGGTCCACATGCCATGTTCGAGCAAGTTGAAAGTTATGCAAAAGCGATCAACGTGCCTGTTTCGAGCGAGCACTTCGCTGCGCTTCCTGTGGTGAGCAACACCAGCCTTACCGAAATCGAAACCTTTTCCCTGGTACACAATGGCCAATCTTTGGCTATCGACAATCAGCAAACCCTACTTATACAACTTCAGCAAGCAGAACAACCTGTGACTTATGGCTGTGGCATGGGAATTTGTCATCAATGCCAATGTGTTAAGAAACGGGGCGTAGTGAGAGATACCCGCACGGGTGAGCTTTCAGATAGCGCAGAGCAACTTATTCAGCTGTGTGTATCACAAGCCGTTACTGATTTGGAGATTCAACTATGAACACCAGCGTTGCAATAGACAACCAACACCGTGAAGAAGCCATCGAACAAGCGCATGCTCCGATAAGTGGAACCAAAGCAATTCGGTCAACGAGCACTAAAGAGAAACCGAACTACGAGTTACTTGCCGCTCAGCTTGATGAAATTAAAGCTGACATTAAACGAAAAGTGGGTGCTGAAGATGCGGCCTATATCCGACGTATTATTCTTGTTCAGCGAATTTGCGAGTGGAGCGGACGGATACTTTTAATGTTGGGGTTCATTCAACCGCTGCTCTGGGTTGCCGGCGTATTGAGTTTAGCTACAGCAAAAATTCTCGATAATATGGAAATAGGCCACAACGTAATGCACGGCCAGTACGACTGGATGAACGACAAACACATTAATTCGAAAGGCTATGAGTGGGATATTGCCTGCGATGGTGCGAGCTGGAATCGCGTTCATAATTACGAGCATCACACGTATACCAATATTATTGGGAAAGACAGAGACTTTGGCTACGGCTTGCTTCGTTTATCTAACGATTTTAGATGGCGTGTAAAAAACCTATGGCAGTTTGCGACTTACATCGTACTTAGTGTTTTATTTCAGTGGGGTGTGTCGTATCACGAAATGGCCGCTGAGCGGGTCTTTTTTGGAAAAAAGAAGGACAACCGTAAGAACCAAGTTACCCATAATGAACTTAAGAAACGCTTTTTTAGTAAGGGCGCACGTCAGTTAGTAAAAGATTATGTACTATTTCCTTTGTTAGCTGGGCCGTTATTTTTATGGGTATTCACCGGAAACCTTATCGCCAATCTGCTACGCAATTTATGGACGTCTACTATTATCTTTTGCGGCCATTTCACTGGCGACGTGGAAACGTTTAAAGAAGAAGATTGTGTTAATGAAACCCGAGGGCAATGGTACTACCGACAAGCGCTGGGCTCGTCGAACATAAAGGGCGGAAACCTGTTTCACGTGCTTACTGGGCATTTAAGCTTTCAAATTGAGCACCACCTGTTTCCAGATATCCCAGCCAGACGCTACCGAGAGATGGCGCCCAAGGTAAAAGCCGTATTCGAAGAACACGGCATGCACTACAACACTGGCGGCTTTTTAAAACAATACGCCAGCGTGTTAAAACGCATTATTCGCTACTCTTTCCCTTAACCAGTTGAAACCCTAACCAGCCGGCCATGGCGCTTGCGCTGGTTAGGCACGTGCCCCACGCCCAATCAATCAACATGATAAACAAAGTAAAACCTTCAATTATGCTGTACGCCGTTAAATTGTAGGCGCCATAACTGGCCAACCCTAGAAGCGCCCCATCGATCCCAGCATAAAGTAACGACTTATCTCTGTTCGCCACCACAGCAAGTACAAACACCACACATCCATACATGAGGTAAAAAACCACCCAAGGCCACGTGATAAATTGACTTCTAAGCAGAGGAGCCATTTCACTTTGATACCAGCCATCCGCAATAACGCCAAGCCACAAGAAGTCGAGCACACCAAAACACACAAAGATTGCAATTAACGACACGACGATGTTTTTCGCAAAACGAATGATGTTGGAAAGCATGGAACCTATCCCTGTAAATAAGCAAATTGCGGATGCAAGTGATTTAAAATATGAATACGCAAGTGTTGCACAATAAGCGCATCACTTGAATGATAATTCAAGGTAATGCGCATGGGATGGTAATTCACTTAGCTTTTAAATACTCAGCTTTTCATTTTTGCAGCAAGTGTTGCACGCAGAGTCGCAGTTGGACGACCAAGTAGTGATGATAGGTTGCCGCTATTATCTTGGAGCCACCCCGAGGCGGCGTAATGCTCTGAATCTGCTAACGCTGCTGCCATACCTTCAGGCAGCCCAGCTTTAATGAGTGCTTCTCTATAAGCGCTCTCATCCATGTCTAAAAAACCAATATCTTCGCCGGTAATTTCAGATAGGGTGGAAGCATACTCCATTAGCGTAAAGCCCGTGTCCCCAGCAAGCTCATAAATTTTGCCTGCTTGATTTTGCGATGATAGAAGAACGGCCACTGCGGCGTCTGCATAATCTTGTCGGCTAGCGGTAGACAAAACTCCCTGCTTTGCAGCGCCTACCACCGCTCCCATCTGCAGTACGCCATCTACATTATCGGTATAATTTTCCGTGTACCACCCATTTCGAAGAAACACGAAAGGCGCTGACACATCTTTAAAGTAAGCCTCGGTTTGTTTATGTTCTTGCGCTAACAGCAAAGGAGACGTATCAGCTTTCAACAAACTGGTATAAGCAATGAGGCTAACGTTTTGTGCCATAGATGCATCTATTACCGCTTTGTGCTGCTCAAAGCGTTTCCCAAACTCTGTACCTGATATTAGCAACAACTTCTCAACACCCTCAAAAGCTGACTTAAGCGTTTCCGGATTATTATAGTCGGCCTGTCGTACTACTACTCCCAACTGCTTTAATGCGTGTGCGTTATCAGGGTTGCGCACTAGTGCAACAATTGTGTTTGCCTTCTCTGTATTAAGCAGTGTTTGAATAACTTTTTGACCTAATTGTCCGTTAGCGCCGGTTACTGCAATCATAATCTATCCTCTATCAATTAAATGAGTACTGGTTGAACACAGAGGTGATTATGTGCGTGAAACACTGTTATGATAAGTAGACATATACAGAACGAATTGTCACGAATATGAGTACAATTAACTATTCACATCTTAAGGCACTCGCCATATTTGCCAGCGTAGTAGAATGTGGAAGCTTTGCGGAAGCTGCCCGCCGTTTAGGCACCAGTCGATCTAGAGTTAGCGAGCAAGTGGCAGGTTTAGAAGCATCTCTTGACGTGCGATTACTGCAAAGAACCACTCGACAGCTCATGCTTACTGACGAGGGAAATGCTGTATTTTCCCATGCGAAAAAGTGCCACGAGATTTTGCATGGTATTGATGAAGAGCTGCGTCAAACAGCGCCAAAAGGAAGAGTATCAATAACAGTCACCAACGACATTGCACACAAGTTTTTATTACCGTTGCTGCCTGAGTTCAAGCGCCGCTATCCTGAAATAGATTTACACATAGTGAGCAGTGACGATATGCTCGACCTTATCGCTCAGAATATTGATGTAGGAATTCGAATTGGTTTGCCACGAGACGACTCGCTCGTCGGTAGGGTCTTATATCAAGAACAATTCGCCTTATATGCTAGCCCTGATTATATCAAGAAATATGGTGAACCTAAGACTATTGCAGAACTGAATAATCATACCTGGATTTTGCTATCTCAGTTAAATTCACGAATCATGCATTACCTAATGCTGGACAACACACCAATCGACATTACACCCAAACATTACGAGCTGTGTAATTCTCCTCACCTTGTTCAAGAAATGGTCAAAGCAGGGTTGGGAATATCTACACTGCTACCTTCAACTGTGCAAAAAGAAGTCGCATCTAACGAACTGGTACGAATTTTCCCTTCACTTGGAAGTGAAACCTTGTTGTTTACCTTGATTTATCCTTCTCGTAAGCATGTGCCAAGCCGTACCCGAGCACTTATTGACTATCTGGTTGAGACTTGTCGCTTCGGCAATGCCGCTTCTTTTTGACGTAAAATGCATAACGTAATGAGTGTTGCTTGTAACGATACGCTCGTTATGAAGTTTGCATACCGAAATGCTTTACTTAAAACTTACACTGGGTGCTGCAACTAAAGAGGCGTTTGAATCTCAAAGTGACGTGGTTCAAATAAGCGTTAAATAAAATGAATAAAACACTATTAGTAATAACGACCTCTTTGATTGTCAGTGCGTGCGCTCATAGGCCACCACCTTTAGACATGGATGAAATATTTTTTGAAACGAAGATCAAGCAAGACGGTACCAAGCTCTTCGCCTTTAGCATTCCGTTAATGCAGCATCGTGACAGTACCAAAGGTGGCGGTAAAGGCGGCCGTGGTCAGGGAGGCGAACGAAGTGGTCGTGGCGGTCGCCAAGGACAGGAAAATCGCGAAGGCTCGTCACATAGCAGCGATAGAATGACTGAGCAACTTTATACATCTCTAGATGAGAAACTGGATGAGACCGGTTACTGCCAAACGGGCTTTCTAGAAATAGATACACACCAAACCGAAGATAGGCTTCACCTATTAGGTGAGTGCAATGAAACGGCGAGCGAACTGGACAAAATCGAGTTCCCCAACGTTAATTAACCCGCGTTGTTGTGAAGCGCATTGCCGATGGCGTGCGCTTCATTCAACGTTCGTTTGCTAAACAACCTCTTAGTCAACACACAAGGTATGCTCCACAACGCCGTTAGACACATAGGCTCTACAGCCGAATAAGTCCGTACTTTCTAAACACACGCCGCGCGCCTTTTCTCCCGCTTCCATATTATTGTTTTCCGTAACACAAGCCACTTCGCACTCGCTGCTGTCATTACACGCATTACCAGCATCGTTTGCTGGTAGCACACAAGCATGCGCCTGCTGTCGGCCTACTTTCTTCCAGTTACCACCGTGTTTATCGCACACTTTTTCAGACTCAATGGAATAGGCCTGCTGCACCAAAGGCAATGAGGTATCAACGACTTGCTCTAATCTTTCGACGTCTTCAACACTCGTGATTGGCTCATCAATAGGTTCTGGAGGCTGAGCGCCACAAGCAGACAAGGCTGCACACACGCCTGCTATTAACCAGATCCTAAAACGCTTCTGTGCTCTACTGCTTGCTTGTTTCATTTTTTCTCTCAATTTATTTTACTTTCTAAACCACTACTATTTAAGCCCTACACTACTTAAGACCTAATTTAATTAAGACCGCTGCTACTTATGACAACCGCTATTAGATAAGTTCTTATTTTGTCGATAAATCCTTATTTGCTTATTGCGCTATGCCTAATAAATTATCAAACCTATGAAATTTTAGTGCTACCTCGACGGGTCTCTACATACACTTCGCAAAACTAGCAGTATTTACGGACGCTTTATGACACTAAACCAAACCGAAAACATGGTCACCGCATTGCTCACTTTTAGCTTCGCAGTTCTTGGCCTAACATTTTTATTGGGTGCAAACCCCAATGCACTTATCGCTACATTTAATTTCTACTCGTTAGACACTGTGTTGAGCGAGAGTGCCCTTGGTGCTTTTTCTGGTATCGCATTGCTGTTACTACCGTTAATGACCATTGCAGCACGTTTTAACCTTGTTTCAGCAAAAGCAGTAACACTATATGCCGCTTTTGTAACTGCCATTCCATTGCTGACGTTATTATCACCAACAAGATGGATGGCCGATTTAGGGGGCTTCCCGATTATTGGCAGCGGTCAAGGCATCATCAAGTACTTCGCAGTATTACCGCTTTTCCTATTCTTGTTTTATCGCGAAAAATTTTCGCACAAGCAACTGACATACCTCAACTTTGCTCCTGTAGCCATGGTCTTATTATGGATAGGAGGCATGAAGTTTTTCGAGTTTGAAGCTAATGCGATTGTGGGGCTAGTTGAAACATCACCGTTTATGTCGTGGCTATATGCTGTGTTTAGCGTACAGGGGGCATCGAATGTAATTGGTGGGTTTGATGTCCTCTTTGCACTGCTATTGGGTGCGGGCATCTTTACTAAGAACAAGCCGGTGATCATTGCGAGCGGACTGGCTTGTTTATCGGTTTTTCTGATAACACAAACGTTTTTGTTTACTGTGCCGGATACCTTTAACAGCACGACTATTGTCAACCGCCTAGGTCAGTTCGTTATTAAAGACCTTTGGTTTGTCGCTAATCTTGCTGTGGTGGCTTACTTTACGCTGTTCGAAGCAGTTTCACGAGAACGCGAAGAAACGCAGTTGAGCCAATCGCCACAGTAAGGCTTTACGGCAAAGCCAGGTCAAAGATGTTGTAGTAATTAACCACTACCTCACTTATCGTTTATTCGAAAATGGTCACTTGGTTGCGGCCATTTTCTTTTGCAGTGTAAAGTGCTTGGTCGGCATGGGTTAACATTCTGTCGTGATCTCTCGCGCCATCTGCACTTGCTACACCAATACTGATTGTGACTTTCAGCGTTTGCGCTATAAAACTGAAATCATGTGCTGCCACAATTTTTCGAACATGATCCATAGCAACCCTTGCATTTACCAAGTCATATTCGGGTAACAACACAGTAAACTCTTCGCCGCCCCACCTTGCACATTTAGCATAATGCGGAACTTCGCGATTTAATATACGGGCCACCTCAGTAATGACTTTATCTCCTACTAAGTGAGAGTACTGATCATTTACCTGTTTAAAATGGTCGATATCGATAACGGCAAGACATAGAGGAGATTGTTTCGCTTTAGCCTCTTCAAAATATTGTACAAGCCAGCGGTCGAATGCTCGTCTATTTGCAATGCCGGTGAGATCATCGTGAGTTGCTTGGAACTCGAACCGCTTAGTTTGTAATTCTAGTGATCTGGTTTGTTCATCGACCCTTTGTTTTAAAATCATTTCTGATTTTTTCAAGTGATGAAAACGTACTTTATAAAGTGCATAGATAACAAAACAGAAGAAAAGAAAAACCGAGAATTTAAAAGCAAATGTCTGATAAATACTGGGTAACACGCGAATAGAAAATGGTGACGTAATCTCTTGCCAGGGACCACCAATATAACGAGCACGTACTTTAAACTGATAACGACCAGGTGCTAAATTAGTGTATTCAGTCATTCTAAATTGATGACGGTTAACCCAATCTTGGTCATATCCTACTAACATAGCCTGATACTCTATACGCGAAGGCATAGCGAAACCCAACCCTGCATACTGAAACGCAACTCGCGTGGTTAACGGCGTTACGTCTACTTCCCTTTTATCCGTATCAAATTGCTGGTCAGCACCGTCCAGTAGTACCGCCTCTATACTTACCGGAATAGGGAATTCACTCAACATGGCAAGGTTTGCAGGCGTTACTGTGGCAAGCCCTTTCGCAGTAGGAAGCCAAACATTTCCGTCTACATCAACAAACTGAGATGGCTGTGACCCACCATTGATTTGAATACTCGCCAGGCCATTTTCTTCCTTAAAATGTTCAAATTCCAATAATGCACTTGGATATGTCAGACACTCCTTAAGACTTGATAGTGAAGTGAGAATGACCCCTTGGTTTGAACTTAGCCATACACCGCTGTTGTGATCTATACCGATTGAAAACAGTTTATCTACGGGAAGCCCCTGCGACTTTTCGATTACACTAAGTGCCTTAGTAGCATTGTCAAAATACGCAAGTCCTCTATCGGTTGTAATCCAAGTTCCCTTTTCAACAACGCTAAAACTGAACGCGTGCTGCGCATCTGAATGTTCAGGAAACGAAACTACGTGCACAATACCCTGTTGGATATAGGCGAGCCCTATCCCTGTAGCAATCCAGATTCGTCCTTCACGATCTTCTGCCAAGCCCATCGAAAAATGGGCAGGTAGCCCATTTTGTTCATTAAAATGGCTTAGCTTCCCATCTGGTGTTTGTTGAACTACACCTTGCGCCGTGGCATACCAAACACTGTTATCACTCGCTAAAAGAATGGCCCTTACTTCATTACTCGGTAACCCTAAATGTCTATTGAGGTACGGAGTAAGTTGGTCGTTTTCATATCGCAGTACACCTTTTGTGTAGGTGCCAACTAACGTTACCTCTTCAGTTACCGCTGCCAAACTGAGTACAGAAAAAGCTTCACCCGTAGTAAGCGATGCGCTGGAAAACGCATCATTGGAAAATATATCTAATCCAGCACTTCCACCTGATAAAAGTTTGCCATCAGACGTTTGCAAAACAGTTCGCAAAAAGTCTCCACTCATTCCTTGGCTTTGCGAGAATGTGGTAAATAGCGCACGACGCAGCCTAAACAAACCACCATTAGTGCCAATCCAGATATTTTTTTCCAAATCTTCAAGCAGTGAAAAAACGCGGTTATTGGGAAGACCTGCTGTCGCATCCAGTTTTTCTAAGCCTAAGTCACTTAGACGATAAAGGCCATGATTGATGGTGCCTACCCAAATGCTATTTTGATGATCAAGCAAAATACTACTAATTGATTTGTCGGCAAGTGAGCTGTGAAGTAGCGCAAAGGTACCGTTTTTTTGCTGCCAAACACCGTGTTCCGTGCCAACTAAAACACGTTTTTTGCTATCAAGAGCGAGAGTAAATGATGGACCAGAGAGTATGTTGTGGTCGGGTACAGCTAGCTGAAATTTATCGTTTATGTATTTGAATAACCCTTGGTTTGTTGCAAACCAGATTACGCCAAATCCGTCTTCGATTATGCGGTAAGCACTCGAATTTACAATGTATTCTTTTTGCGTGCCGTCAGGCGTTCTCATTGCAATCCCCGTGTCTTCCAGCGCAAACCACAACATGTTATTACTGTCTCTGAATGCATGATTAACCATTGAAGACAGGGGCGCTTGAGCATGCCACTGCTCGGCAATAAGCGACGTTATACCGCCTCGGTTTCCTGCCACAAGTAGCTCGTCGCGGGGCTTGTTGTAATACAAGCTTCGAATGCCGGAGTCTGGTAATCCTGTTTGCGCGCCGCGGGTAAATACAGTGAACTGCTGACCATTAAACCGAGCAACACCTTCCCAAGTACCCGCCCATAGATACCCATTGGACGTTTGTGCTAATGCGTGAATACTGTTGTGAGGAAGCCCGTCTTTCGTTCCCCACGATTGAGGGAAATACCGGTTGAGCGGCATGAGCTGAGAAGACTCTACCGAAAAGCCATCTATGGGTATCACCCACAGCAAACACATCACAAAAGTGAGAGACACAAACTTCAATGGCTTCTCGGTACATTATTAGATAGACGGTGTAATAATACCTCTATCTATTAACTAACACAAAAATTGTGGTTTTTAGTTATCGTCGGTCAACGACAAGCTAATCCAAACTAACCTGTGATCTGAGCTGGCTTCGCGGTCTTTAACTAATCGATATAGGTCACTGGTTTTTGCAGGCCAGAAAACGCCAGCATCGTTCACATCGAAGCCAAATCGAGATGGCAAAACATAGTCAGCTCTGGCTCCCCAATAGGCAGTAAAGCGGTTACTAAACTCTGCACCTGACGCGCCTGCACCACCTGCGCTTGTTGGAATGATGTCGTTATTAACTAACGGGTGCTCAGTTAACTGTTCAATTACACCCTCGCGATGTTTATCTCCAATATCCGCCGCGTTAAAATCACCAACAAGTACAAAACGCGCGTTCTCTGACAGGCTGACTTTCTCGCCATTATCATCGTAAATGTAGTCCCCTTTATCCGGAGAAAGATAATCTGCCATAAGCCTAATTTCGTCAAAGTTGCGCTTGCCGTTGCGATCCTCGCTTCCATCGAAATTAGGTGGTGTTGGATGCATAGCAAGTATGTGTACGGTTTTGCCCGCTACTTTCACCGGCACATCCCAGTGAGACTTAGAACTCAACCTTAGCGCGGCCCACTCTTCTACGTCGTACCATGGCTTGCCCTTATCAGTACTTCCGCTCTCATCGGGAATAATAGGAACCTGTGGATGAGGCATGTGATGCCATTTAAACGTCTGAAAGGTGCGAATACCATCAACATCAATAGGGTATTTCGACAAAAGCGCCATGCCATATTGCCCGGGATAAAGCCCAAAGCCATATGCATCGCCACCAAAACCTTCTGCTTTGCCATTGTTATCTAAGTCGAATTTCGTGGGCTCCCCTGTGTTGACTGTGGCCACATACGTATATGGGTAATCCACAGGCTCAAGGCCGCCTTGTGAAACATTCAGGTAGTTCTTAACAAATGCATCTACCCCTTTACGCTTATCTGCAATGTAGTCAAATTCATTCAACATCAAGATATCGGGGTTAACGCGTTGAATAATTTCAGCAATGTTTTTAACTTGGCTATGCTCACCCGTTGAAAGAACGTATTGAAGTACCTGATCGCTTGGCTCCATACCCAACGCTTTGTAGTTAGTGGCTTCCATACTTACATTAAACGTTGCGACTTTAAGCATTTGCTCTTCTTGCGAGCTAGCCAGGGTAGATACAAATAATGCGGGTAAAAAAGCTATTGCACAGAAAAGCGCCTTATTTTTCATGTTGTTACCTGTAAGTAAAAGCGAAATGCAAAGATAGCAACTTTTGCGGCTTATCTGAACTTTTTTGTTTTATTAAAGATCGTTGTATCAACAACGATGGTCATGCTCTCGCCCTTACATAAAAACGGAATTTATTTTCACAAATGAGACCCATTAAAGAAATATTTTTTACTATAAAACACTAATACTAAAATAATAGAATCAAATACTCGCTCTTAACTGATATTCTAATTTTGTTTTATACAGCTAGCGTCAAGCGAACTACGCTTAACGTTTCACATTTTGGGTGAATGAGAGAAAGTTATGAAAAGCTGGGTTTCAAAAGCGATCAATATTATCAATGCAGATTATCAACGTTCGGCTGATACGCACTTAATCAAATTAGAGCAGATCGCCTTTAGAGATATTGATATCTATCTTAAAGATGAAAGCACCCATCCAACAGGCAGCCTAAAGCACCGTCTAGCCCGGTCCCTTTTTCTGTACGCCCTTTGTAATGGAAAAATTGTAGAAGGAACTACTGTAGTAGAAGCCTCGTCAGGCAGCACAGCGGTGTCTGAAGCTTATTTTGCTAAAATGATTGGCGTTCCGTTTGTTGCGGTTATGCCTAAATCTACCGCCCAAAGTAAAATCGCGCTTATTGAGCGATATGGCGGGCAGTGTCACTTTGTAGATTGCCCTACGCAAATGCACAGCGAAGCAACCAAAGTAGCTCACGAGCTTAATGGTTATTTTATGGATCAGTTCCTTTTCGCAGAGCGCGCTACAGACTGGCGAGGCAATAACAATATTGCTGAGAGTATCTTTGAGCAAATGAAAGCCGAGCCCCACCCTATTCCACACACCGTGGTTATGAGTGCAGGTACAGGTGGAACATCAGCTACCATAGGGCGTTACATTCGCTACAAAGGTCTCTCTTCTCAGCTTGTCGTGGTAGATCCAGAATTCAGTGTGTTTTTTGATAGCTTCAAAAACAACGATCATACACTTACTGCTACCCGTGGTAGCCGCATAGAAGGGATAGGACGCCCTAAAGTGGAAGCCTCTTTTCAACATGACGTTATAGATGACATGATTGCCGTTCCCGATGCCGCCAGTATTGCAACCATGCATTGGTTAAACAACACCATGGGAATTAAAGCTGGCCCGTCTACCGGCACAAACCTATGGGGCGCATTAAGTATTGCTGAACAAATGAAGCAGCGAGGAGAAATGGGATCGATCGTAACGCTTATGTGCGACAGCGGAGAGCGGTATAGTGAAACTTACTATAATGCTGGTTGGGTAGAAAAGACCATTGGCTCATTCGCTGAATACACCACCAAACTAGAGGCCATCGGAGCTCCTGCTTAAATAGCCTGTTTCTGCTGTTTAAAGTGCTGGGGCGTTATGTATCGCGCAGCACTTTATTCAAAGCGTTTATCTCTATACATTGGCGATATACTTCTCATTGATAAAGCGCGCAAAATTATGATCAAAATAAAAAACGTTGTTAGCTGTACAGTTGCATTTGCCACAGCGTTTGCTGCACACACTGCTTTTGCTACCAGTACGTCGACTGTTGAAACTGCGAACACAAGCAACACTAGTATTAACCGAGCCGCAGACGCGACCGCCAACACTGACATTCCTAACAACAATTACGAAAGCGTTTTTGCTAACCTCGCGCTTCATTGTATTCATCAAGAGTTTCCAAATGTAGTGAAACACATGATGAATAACGGCGATGACGTTAAGGCACCAAATCAACTCTACCCTTCATTTTATGGTTGTTTAGACTGGCACTCGTCGGTTCATGGCCATTGGCTTTTAGTAAGAATGCTAAACACTGCGCAAGATGCAGTGGATAAGGATGAGATCATTGAAAAGCTCAACATCAGCTTCACGCCTAAAAATATCCAAGGTGAATTGACGAGGCTTAAGCGTGAAAACAATGCCTCATTTGAACGTCCCTATGGTCTTGCTTGGTTCCTGCAGCTAACCGCTGAACTACGTCAATCTTCCCTTCCTGAAGCAACAAAATGGCTAAATACTTTACGCCCTCTCGAGGACGAAATTGTGGCCAGGGTGAGCGCGTGGTTACCCAAATTGGCTTACCCAATTCGGACGGGTGAGCATAGCCAAACCGCCTTTGCTTTTGGCTTAATGTTCGATTGGGCGAAAACAGCAGGTAATAAGGAGTTTGAAGCGCTGTTAACGTCCAGGGTGAAAGACTACTATCAAGACGATTCACAGTGCCCTCTTGCCTACGAGCCTTCGGGACAAGATTTCTTATCACCGTGTTTGGCCGAAGCTGATTTAATGCGAAGAGTAATGTCTAAAAAGGACTATAGCCAATGGCTTTCAGCGTTCTTTCCAAGCCTCACAGCTAGAACATCAAATTGGCTAGCTCCCGCTACAGTGACTGACAAGACGGATGGTAAACTCGCTCACCTAGACGGGCTGAACATCAGCCGAGCGTGGATGATAGAAGGCATAATGCAAGCTTTGCCTGAAGGTGACAAACGCTTACCTGTGCTTAAGAAAGCATTAAGTTCACATCGTGAGGCCGGGCTCAACGCGGTGTTTGGTGACATGCACTATATGGGCAGCCATTGGCTTGGCAGCTTTGCCAGCTACTTAGAAACACAGCGCGGTTTGAATTAACTTATATCCTACTAAAGTGTGAGATGAATGAGCACTAAAGTGCTATTCGTCTCACACGCCTACCGTGGCATGCTCATTCTATGGTGATATGAATAAAGCGCAGCTATGGAAATTTTACTTGTTGATGATCACGCAATAGTGAGAGAAGGCTTTTCTACACTGTTATCTTCGGTACTCGAAGGCGCTGTCGTCACCAATGCAAAAAATGCGCAGCAAGCCACAAATGCACTTCGTGCCAACCACTTCGACCTCATTATTTTAGACATTAATTTAGGAACCACCAGCGGACTCACGCTAGCGGAATATATTGTTCAGCGCTGGGAGCACGCAAAAGTACTTATGTTCAGCATGTTCGATGATATTTCCATCATCGATAGAGCTATGAAACTAGGGGCAATGGGGTATGTTAGTAAACAAAGTGAACCTGATGTACTGATAAGCGCGGTGACATCTATCATTAAAGGCCGCCGTTATTTAGAACACAATACTGCCATTGAGCTCGCTACATTCAACCTGTCACATTCTGGAGGCAACTTAACAGATCTGACACAAAGAGAGTTGGATATATTTCTTGGTATAGCCAACGGGCTTTGCCGAAAACAGGTCGCTGAAAGCCTCAATATTTCTGAAAAGACGGTCTCAAACGTTATCACCCAGCTCAAGCGAAAACTTGAGCTACAGACAAATGCCGAGTTTGTTCACCTTGCCATAAAGCAGGGTTATATCAAAATTGCCAGCTAAACAAGCGCCACTAAACAAGGTCGGGAAAACTTCCCTGTACTTTCGTATTTTTTTATACCCCTTTGGTACTAACTTTGTCTCATGATAAAGATACCTCATGTAAATCAATATATTAGCGTTTTCATTACACTTCAATCTAAGGGAATTTTTCCCGTATTTTGAAGGACGGAATCCGTTTATCAGGGCCTCTACTTAGTTACATACTGTTAACACAACATCAAGGTAACAGTGGAAATAAAACTATGGCTAAGTTCTATTCAAAGGCTTCATTGGCCTTAAGCGTAATTATTGGTTTAGGTACGAGTTCACATTTATATGCGGACGATGGCGTGACATGGGCAGACATTGAAAATGATGCCAAGACGCCTGAGAACGTACTGATGTATGGTATGGGTCCAGAAGCTCAGCGTTACAGCGGACTTGATCAAATCAACAAAGAAAATGTACACATGCTATCTCCGGCTTGGGTGATGAGTTTTGGTGATGAAAAGCAACGGGGTCAAGAGTCCCAGGCAATCGTGTACGACGGTATTGTCTATGTAACCGGTAGCTACTCCCGTATCTACGCCTATGAGGCAAAAACAGGTAAGAAGTTATGGGACTACGCCCACCGCCTTCCAGAAGGGATTCGACCGTGTTGTGACGTGGTAAATCGCGGCGCAGCAATTTATGGTGACTTAGTCTTTTTCGGTACGCTGGATGCTGGCGTTGTTGCCCTTGACCGGCTAACGGGCAAAGTAAAATGGAAGAAGCGCTTTGAAGACTATCGTGCAGGCTACACCATGACGGGGGCACCTACGATTGTTAAAGACCAAAAGTCAGGAAAGGTCATGCTTATTCACGGTTCATCAGGTGATGAGTTTGGTGTTGTAGGAAAACTGTTTGCACGCGATCCTGAAACCGGTGAAGAGATTTGGATGCGTCCATTTGTTGAAGGGCACATGGGCAGATTAAATGGAAAAGACAGCACACCCACGGGTGGTTCATACGAAGTGACAACGTGGCCAAAGGATGAAAACGGCGAAATGGTTGAGGCTTGGCACCACGGTGGTGGCGCACCATGGCAGAGTGCAAGCTTCGATGTTGAAACTAACACTATCATCATAGGTGCAGGTAACCCCGCTCCTTGGAATACATGGAAACGCACCGCCAAAGGTGGCGATCCGCGAGATTGGGATAACCTTTATACTTCCGGACAAGTGGGTGTAGATGCAACCACTGGTGAGGTTAAATGGTTCTATCAACATACACCTAACGACGCATGGGATTTCTCTGGCAACAATGAACTTGTTCTATTCGACTATTACGATAATGGAAAGCTCATAAAAGCGACGGCTCATGCAGACAGAAATGGCTTTTTCTATGTAGTTAACAGACAAAACGGTGAATTCATTAGAGGATTTCCCTTTGTAGATAACATTACGTGGGCCACACACATTGACCCTGACACGGGTCGCCCAGTTGAAGTAGACGGACAGCGCCCGCCACTGCCTGAGCCGGGTGAAAAACGAGGAAAGTCAATAGAGGTATCGCCTCCATTCTTGGGCGGAAAGAACTGGAACCCGATGGCCTACAGCCAGAATACCGGCTGGTTCTATATGGGCGCAAACCACTGGAAAGAAGACTACTGGACGGAAGAAGTGACCTATAAAAAAGGTGCCGCTTACCTAGGACAGGGTTTTAGAATTAAGCGCATGTATGACGACCACGTGGGCGTACTTCGTGCCGTAGACCCCATTTCAGGTGAAATTAAATGGACACACAAAGAGAAACTTCCTATGTGGGCTGGGGTACTGGCGACGAAAGGCGGACTCATTATTACCGGAACGGGCGATGGCTATGTCAAAGCTTTCGATGAGGAAACCGGTGAAGAACTTTGGAAGTTCCAAACGGGCTCGGGCATCATTTCATGCCCTATAACCTGGGAAGAAGATGGTGAGCAATACATTGGCTTAGCGTCAGGGTATGGTGGTGCAGTACCTCTATGGGGTGGAGATATGGCTGAACTCACCAAACCTGTCGCGCAAGGTGGTTCGTTCTGGGTATTTAAACTTCCTAATCACAATAAAAAGCAAAACGTCGCTAAACAATAGCTTTATCTTTGCAACAAACCAAACCGAGAGGCGGTGAAAACGCCTCTCGGCATTAAGGAGCTCTTATGCGCTTACGTTTTCAAGCAACCAAACAACTCCCCATATTATTAGTTGTCCTACATTCAGCAACTGCCAGTGCCAGTGCCATTCCCGATTTCGAAGATGACGTGAAAATTATCAACGGATGTGAAATAAAACCAAAGACAGTGTGTAGCGATACAGACTTAAGCGGTGCTGATTTGAGCCATGCAAATTTGCACGGGGCAGTATTCACCAACGTTAACTTCAACAAAACAGATTTAAGGCACGCCAACTTAAGCTATGCGACGTTTAAGAAAAGTAACCTAGATCACGCTGATTTAGCTACCGCCAATTTAAAACACGTAGATTTACGCAGCTCAAAAGTTCGCAACGCTAACTTAGAAGGCGTAGATGGCTGGGCGCTTTTCGGTCAAGGGGTTGATTTTACTAACTCTAACTTTTCAGGTGCTAACCTGGACCAAGCGCGTTTATCAGGTGCGACAATGGTAAACACCAACTTACGTGCCGCACGCTTAGAGCGGGTTTGGATGAACAAAGCAAACTTTGAAGGTGCTTCACTGATTAACGCCAATATTCAGGAAGCAAAACTGAACGATGCAAGTTTGTATCGAGCGAACCTAACCGGCACGCGCATCCACTACGCAACATTTCAGGGCACTTTCATGGACGAATGTATAAACTGTCCTATTAACTGGTAACTGTGATTGGGTGGAAAGAAAACATTGAGCCGTTCGATATAGCCAGCGCCCATTACCTTCACTAACACCCATTCATACTTACTTTCTTAATATCCCCACTTTTGCTCCCATTCATCTAAAAGAGGGGGACATTCAGAGAAAAGCGTTGGGTAGTTCTCATACTTTTGCATTGAAGACTTATACACTGGTTGACTAACTTGATAGTAGCTCGGTGTTTGGAACAAAGGCGAACTATTACTTTCTAAGGTCTTAGTCTCCCCTTCTGTCAGCCCTGAAAACTGATATATGGATGCTATAGAAGATTCAGGGTCAGCAACAACATCTTCATATTTAATGCTTATTGCTCTGTCCCTTAAGATTGGTTCCATTTTTTCCCAGCACGTGAAGACTTTATTATAAGCCTCAGCGAATTGCTCAACGGTGTACAAGTTTATTTCCTCGAACTGTAAACAACTCAACGCAACTGCCTTCGGGTTACGTAGGCAACAAAGTACTTTTGCGTTAGGAAATAAGGTCAACATTGCAGGTAAATAAGGGAAGTTAAGCGGCATCTTATCTACGATGAGTTTATTGCTGTCAACACTAGGAGAATAAGCCGTTAAATGCTCAAGATAGTCATTTGCCAAAGCGTCTAGTTCACTTTGGTTTGTCCGCTTTATATCACCCGTCTCAGGGTCAACAATCTCGCGTTCAACCATCTGGTTATAAAAGGTTTCGACAGCATCTGTTTCTTCTAATAACTCAACATTCGCATTTTTAAGTAACAAACTTTCTATCAATGTCGTTCCCGAACGAGGAAATCCAACAATAAAGAGAATGTTTGTGCTGTTACTTGACGTGTTAACGATAGGAGAAGGTGATACATCAAAACCATTGAGCATGACGCCAGAGGACAAATCTGCGAATTTACTGGAATGAAGGTTATTCACGTTATGTGCGATAAACCTGATGACCTCTTCGGCATCGCTAAAACGCTTGAGCTTTTCAAGGGTTCTAATCTTCTGGTAAAGATGAGGAAGGCTTTTGGGTTGTTTTACTAAGAAGTGCTCGTTAATTCGCAGCCCCTCTTCAAACTCTCCTTTTGCGAAGGCCAACAGCGAACGTTTTAACTCGTGTTGCTCCTTGTCGCCCTCAGCTTGAATTAATTGAATTTTGCCAAGAAACTTCTCAGCTTCAGCTAGCTCACGCCTGTTTTCGTTAATATTAAAGGCCAGCTCTAGTAACTGAATGTTATCGGTGTTTTCAAACTTTCTATTGAGGACATCAAGGTTGTCTTTAGTGGCATTGAGTAGCCAAGAAACATAGTCTAAGTACGTCAGTAACTCTTCTTTATCCGATGAATCAGCGAGGGAAAGTGATTTTTCAAGATGACGCTTTGCATGAACGTAACGCTTCGACTCCAATGCTGACAACGCCAAAAAATAGTGGATCGAATAAGAATCTGAGTACGTTGAACTTAGCATATTACTCTGCTTAGCTAATTCTCCTCTCGAATGAATTCTGTAACATGCTTCTGTATACAGTTCAGCGCTAAGTTTATCGCTTAGATGAAGACCCTCTCTTTTAATATGCGCGACCAACTGAGACCATTTTTCCTGCTGATAAAGACACTTACTCAGGCTTTGTCCGTACTGAATATTTTTAGGATTTTTTGCTACTGCTTTCTCATATGCTAACTGTGCTTCTTCATATCGGCCAAGCTCAGACATTAAATTTCCAAGTGCATGAAAAGCAACGTGGTAGTTTGGGTTAATTGCTATCGCTTTTGAAAGCTGCTTTTGTGCGTCATCAAACCGCTCAGCTTCTTTTAGCAATAGCCCATAATTATACGCCACATCAGTGTTTTGAGGATAATCAGACTGAAGGCTTTCAAATATTTCAAACGACGTAGTAAATTCAGCAACCTTTCCTAGTGCCGTAGCATATACCATTTTTGCCATTGGATGCTGCTCATAGACAGGAGAAAGCGTCGATATGACTCGGCTAAATTCACCGGCACCGAACGCCTGCATTGCTTGATTTATTATTTCTTGAGTAAGTTTCATGAATATTTTATTTTTGGAGATATGTGCGTCTGTAGCAGATTTTGCAGTAATGATTTGTCTATAGTAACACGCTAAAAGTTGAATTTAAGCACCCTCAACTAACCGTGCACAAAACTAAAACCTCGAACATTCACCGAAGACTAGCCACGTGTAGATACTGCAATTACAAGGTGGCCAGTCTTTATTTAGTAGGCTTCAAATTTGATTACCTACTTTCAGCTATTTTACTTTGGCGGCAAGCTCAGCAGTTTCTTTACCCAAATTTTTAAGCTGCTTAATCGTCTTTTCATCCGTAATTGCGCCATCTTCCATAAGCGTATTTACCTTCGCAATAGCCTTTTGGTTCGGCAGCACCATAGTACCTAGATTTTCAAGTAACATTCTCAGTACCACCAGCACGCGCATGCCGCCTAGCCCACCAGCAGACGCAGCCATAATTCCAGCCACCTTACCGCGATATGCTTGTAATGGCTTTTCGCCTTCCCCCATGCGCGATGCCCAGTCGATGGCATTCTTTAGCAGTGCGGGATAGCTTGAGTTGTATTCTGGTGAAGCAATAAGAAAACCATCATGGCTCATTAGCAATTCTTTGAACGCCTGTGCTTTTTCAGGCATACCAAACTCGGCTTCCTCATCTTCATTAAACAACGGCATTTGAAAGTCAGCGAGGTCTATAACGGTAACCTCTGCGCCAGCTTCACGTGCGCCCTCTGCGGCAACTTTCATAATAGCTTGGTTGAATGAACCTTTACGGGTACTACCTGCAAATGCAAGGATCTTAGTCATTTGAGTTTCCTGTCGTTAATTTAAGTAGTGTTCTAGTTGTCTGATTTATAGGAAGCTATCGCCCTTTTGGTTCTAATCGAAATGTAATACCACTGTACCTGCGGTTACTCGCCGCGATTACGAACATTTAAAATCTCGCTGAGTACGCAATAATCTATGCCCACTGGTATAAGGATCACGATTAGCGCAAACGAGCGTTGTAGGGTTGACGCTTATGTTTCGCATAAAAAAAGGCTGACAATCAATGTCAGCCTCTTTGTTATCAATATGTATGTTGTACCGCGAACACTACATTTTTTCTAGTGTTTCGATGCCAAGTAGGGTTAATCCTTGCTCTAGCGTCTTGGCAACCAGAGCTGACAACGCTAGACGGCTATCGCGTACGGCTGGCTCAATACCGTCTTTTAACATCGGGCACGCTTCGTAGAATGACATAAATGCTGAAGCCACATCATAGAGGTAAGTACACAGTACATGAGGCGTGGCTTCACGAGATACTGTACCAATCACCTCTTCAAACTGCATAAGTAATACAGCTAGCGCGTGCTCTTGTTTCTCAGCAATATTGATATCTACTGGCATGGTGGCCATATCCACACCCGCTTTTCTGAACAAGCTTTTCACACGGGTATAAGCATACTGAAGGTAAGGCGCCGTGTTACCTTCAAAGCTTAGCATGGAGTCCCAGTTAAACATGTAATCAGTTGTGCGGTTTTTAGATAGGTCAGCGTATTTCACAGCGCCAATACCCACCTTGTGAGCGACTTCTTTAAGCTCGTCTTCACTTAAATCGTTGTCGCGCTCGGCGATAAGTTTGCCCGCACGCTCAACGGCTTCATCAAGCAATTCGACCAGTTTAACTGTACCGCCAGTACGCGTTTTAAATGGCTTACCGTCACTGCCTAGCATCATTCCAAATGGGCAATGCTCGTAAGTTTGCTCTTCTTTCATAAAGCCCGCTTTACGGCCCACAATTTCAGTTTGCTTGAAGTGCAGTGCCTGACGCGCGTCAGTAAGAATCAGCGTACGGTCAGCGTTTAACTTGCCGCTGCGATAGCGCATTGCCGCAAGGTCTGTCGTTGCGTATAAATAGCCGCCACCCGACTTTTGAACGATGTAAACCGCAGGGTTACCTTCTTTATCAGCAAGCTCAGGTATAAATACTACCTGCGCACCTTGGTCTTCTACTGCAAGGCCTTTCGCTTTAAGGTCACTGATTACGTTGGCTAAATCGTCGTTGTAAGCCGACTCACCCATAATATCTTTACGGGTCAGGCTTACGTTTAGCTTGTCGTACACTTCTTCTGAGTGAGCAATAGACACGTCAATGAACTTTTCCCATAGCGCCAGACACTGAGCGTCACCACCCTGCAGCTTCACTACGTATTCACGGGCGCGGTCGGCAAAACCTTCTTCTTCGTCAAAGCGTACTTTGGCTTCGCGGTAAAAGTCTTCAAGATCAGAGAGCGCAGTTTCAGCCACTTCATCTTGTAGCTTGTCTGAAAGGTGCGCAAGCAACATGCCAAACTGTGTGCCCCAGTCGCCCATGTGATTTTGACGAATAACGTTGTGGCCCAAGAACTCAAGCACTTTAACCACAGCATCGCCGATGATAGTAGTACGCAGGTGGCCCACGTGCATTTCTTTGGCCAGGTTAGGCGATGAGTAATCAACAACAATGTTTTGTTCTTTTGACTTAGCAATACCTAAACGTGGGTCGGTTAGCGACAACTCACACTGATTAGACAGCCATTCGTCATTTAAATGAACGTTGATAAAACCAGGGCCCGCCACTTCTAGCTTGCTGGCAATATCGTCGAGCTTTACAGTCTCAACAATTTTCTCTGCAATATCGCGCGGCTTTTGCTTAAGCTGCTTGGCTAGCGCCATCGCGCCGTTAAACTGATATTCACCAAATTCAGGTCGAGCGCTGCGCGAAACTGGCACTGGCGCATTTTCTACGCCCATTTCTTGTAGAGCTTCAGTGAAACGGTTAACTAATAGTGCATGTATATTCATAATATATTGTGTCTTTGTTTAATCTTTATTAGCTTAATTTTCGCGCGTATTCTTGAACTGAATATCAGGGTAGCGCTCTTGCGCTAGCTGTAAATTCACCATAGTAGGTGCGATGTACGTCAGGTTATCGCCGCCATCTAGTGCAAGGTTTTGCTCACCTTTACGGCGGAACTCATCAAGCTTCTTCTCATTGTCAGAGTAAACCCAGCGGGCAGTGCTCACGTTAATATGCTCATAAAGTGCGTCTACGTTGTATTCGGCTTTTAATCGCGCGACTACCACGTCAAACTGAAGCACACCTACTGCGCCAACAATCAAATCGTTGTTGGCAAGCGGTCTAAACACCTGTACCGCCCCTTCCTCAGAAAGCTGGATCAGCCCTTTCAGCAGTTGCTTTTGCTTAAGCGGATCTTTCAAGCGGATGCGTTTAAATAGCTCAGGCGCAAAGTTTGGAATACCCGTAAAGCGGTAGTTATCGCCTGACGTGAAGGTGTCCCCTATGCGAATGGTACCGTGGTTGTGCAAGCCGATGATATCGCCGGCATAGGCTTCTTCTAGCAATGAACGGTCACCAGCCAAGAAGGTTAATGCATCAGAAATACGCACATCTTTACCTAATCGGCTGTTGCGCATTTTCATGCCTTTTTCGTACTTGCCCGACACAATACGACAGAATGCTATGCGGTCTCGGTGTTTCGGGTCCATGTTGGCCTGAATTTTAAATACGAAGCCACTGAACTTACCATCGGTACTTTCGATAGTCCCTTCTTCGGTTTCGCGGCCAAGTGGCGCAGGTGCCCACTCAACCAAACCGTCAAGCATATGATCAACACCGAAGTTACCTAATGCTGTACCGAAAAATACTGGCGTTAACTGGCCTTCCAAGAAAAGCTCTTGTTCAAATTCGTTAGATGCACCGCGTACAAGCTCAAGCTCGTCACGCAAGGTTTCAGCGAGGTCACTTCCTACTGCAGTATCTAACTCAGGATTATCTAACCCTTTGATGATGCGCACGTCTTGGATAGTGTGACCCTGGCCGCTTTGATACAAAATAGTTTCGTCGCGGTGAAGGTGATATACACCTTTAAAGCTTTTACCACAGCCAATTGGCCAAGTGATTGGTGCACACAGGATATCAAGCTCGGTTTCTACTTCATCGAGCAGTTCCATAGGATCGCGAATATCACGGTCAAGCTTGTTCATGAAAGTTACAATCGGCGTATCGCGCAGACGGGTAACTTCCATTAGCTTTCGAGTCCGGTCTTCTACACCTTTCGCGGCGTCGATAACCATAAGGCATGAGTCAACGGCCGTCAGTGTACGATAGGTATCTTCAGAAAAGTCTTCGTGTCCCGGAGTATCCAGCAGGTTTACTAAGTGATCGCTATATGGAAACTGCATGACCGAGGTGGTTACCGAGATACCACGCTCTTTTTCCATTTCCATCCAGTCAGATTTAGCATGCTGACCTGACTTTTTACCTTTTACGGTACCGGCAGTTTGCAGGGCGCGTCCGAATAACAATACTTTTTCGGTAATCGTGGTTTTACCCGCATCCGGGTGCGATATGATTGCGAACGTACGTCGCTTTTTAATCTCTTCTAGAAGCTTCTTATCTGACATCAATACTTATCTTCGTTATCTATTATCCCTGTAAAACAATTACTTACAGGCGCGTTTTATAACGGATAAGCAATGCTTTTCCGCGCAAATTCAGTATTGCGGTAAAACGCTTGATACGGCTTGGTAATTAATTGCGCGGATTTTAGCATTTTACTGCACGTAACAGTAGAGCGAAATTACATACTCCCTACCGCTTAATTTGCTATGCGACCACTCACTGCTTTTTTTCATGCATACACACTTTCACATCGTTAACCTATTTCAAACATTGTTGTACACACCGTTTACAACACAAGTGACAGACCCTTTTTATAAACCCTATTTATAAAAATAAGGACAACGCCCTGTGATATTGTTTCTAATTTGCGTAGCCGCGCTTATTGCTGGCTACTTTATATATGGCGCCTTTGTTGAGAAGGTATTTGGCGTCACACCAGCACGCCCCACTCCTGCACATAGCCAAAAAGACGGCGTAGACTTTGTTCCCATGTCTACACCGAAGGTGTATCTCGTTCAGCTTCTCAACATTGCTGGCGTAGGCCCTATATTTGGCCCTATTATGGGTGCACTATATGGCCCAGCTGCCATGCTTTGGATTGTATTAGGGTGCATTTTTGCCGGCGCTGTTCACGACTATTTCTCAGGCATGCTGTCAGTTCGCAACAATGGTGAATCTGTGCCTAGCTTATCTGGCCGTTATTTGGGCCGAGGCGCTAAGCACTTTATGAACTTGTTCGCTATTGTGCTGCTTCTACTGGTAGGTGTAGTTTTTGTCTCAGCGCCCGCAGGCATGATCACAAATCTCGTTAATGATCAGACATCATGGCATGTTGAAGTTGGCACCATGGTCGCCATTATTTTTGCCTACTATATTTTGGCTACCATTGTTCCCGTAGATAAAATTATTGGTCGTTTTTATCCGTTTTTCGGAGCCCTTCTTATTTTCATGTCGGTGGGATTATTAGCCGCTGCCAGCTATTCTGACCAGCACTCGATACTTAGCCAATTCACGGCAAGTGATATGCTGACGAATTTGAATCCTAACGATATGCCTCTTTGGCCGGCGCTCTTTATCACTATTGCTTGTGGCGCTATCTCTGGATTTCATGCCACCCAGTCCCCACTTATGGCTCGCTGTATGGAGAACGAGAAGAACGGACGTTTTGTGTTTTTTGGTGCAATGATAGGTGAAGGTGTGATTGCCCTTATCTGGTGTGCCATTGCCCTTTCTTACTTCGACAATTTAGAAGGACTATCGGCAGCTATTACCAATGGTGGCCCTGGAAACGTTGTCTATGCCTCATCATTCGGTCTTTTAGGTGTTGTTGGTGGCGTACTGGCTTTTCTTGGCGTGGTTATTCTTCCTATTACGTCTGGCGACACCGCATTTCGCTCAAGTCGTCTTATCATGGCCGAGTACTTTAACGTTGAACAAAAAGGTATACGTAACCGCTTGTTCATGGCCGCCCCATTGTTTGTGCTTGGCGGTATTCTTACCCAAGTCGATTTCGGCGTTATTTGGCGCTACTTCGGATTTGCCAACCAAGCAACAGCCGTCATGATGCTGTGGACCGCATCTGCATACTTACTAAGACATAATAAACTGCACTGGATAACTACGGTACCAGCAATATTTATGACGGCCGTTTGCGTTACCTTTATTCTAAACAACGACACCTTGGGTTTCGGTATGGCGATGAATGTATCGACAACCATCGGGCTTATCGCATCGCTAATAACCACGGTTTACCTCATTCGAATTTCCAAGGGGAAAGGTGAAGCGCCGCTTGAGCCATCATCTGTGAATGTTGAAAAGCCCTCCCAACCGGTAGACGCGTAACTACCTACACTAAACACGTGTAATATGATGAGCCGCCCTTTATATAGGGCGGCTATTTAATTTGTACTTTTGACATGGGTTATAATGAGGCTCATTTTTAACCGGCGGTAATATTGGCAAGCATGGAACTCATACTTTCGCTACTTCAACAAATGTGTGTGTATCTTGTGCTCGCATATATGCTGAGTAAAACACCGCTTTTTCTTCCTATTCTCAGCATTTCTTCTCATCGCAAACACCGCTACTTGGTGTATGTAGTTTTTTCTTCCTTTTGTATTCTGGGCACGTATTTTGGTCTGCAAATAGACGACGCCATTGCCAATACCAGAGCCATTGGGGCAGTTATAGGAGGATTACTAGGCGGTCCAGTAGTTGGGTTTGCCGTAGGATTGACCGGCGGCCTCCATCGTTATTCATTGGGTGGTTTTACTGATGTTGCCTGCGCTATTTCCACCACGCTGGAAGGTCTTATTGGCGGCCTCATGCACGTTTACTATGTTCGCCAGAACAAAAGTCTAGATCTTTTCAACCCATGGAAAGTTGGTGTCATTACCTTCATAGCAGAGTTGTTTCAGATGGCTATACTGCTTACCGTTGCCGAGCCTTTTGAAAAGTCTTACGCACTGGTCAGCGCTATAGCCGCACCTATGGTCATTGCAAATTCTGTGGGGGCCGCACTTTTTATCAGTATCTTATCTGACAAAAAAACGATTTTTGAAAAGTACTCTGCCACTTTTTCACGACGTGCACTATCCATAGCAGATCGCTCAGTGGGCGTGCTCACATCTGGATTCACCCCAGTTAATGCAGAAAAAGTAGCACGTATTATCTATGAAGAAACGAATGTGGGTGCGGTAGCGATTACTGATAAAGAAAAGATTCTGGCGTTTATCGGAACGGGTGCCGATCATCACCTACCAAACACCCCCATATCGTCATCAAGTACAATGGAGTCACTGAACAATAACAAAATAGTCCATTTAGATGGCGCTGAGCGCCCTTATCAGTGCACATTAAACAAAAGTTGTCCGCTGGGTTCAGTGTTGATTATTCCACTTCACTCAGGCTCTGAGGTGGTAGGTACCATTAAGCTTTACGAACCCAAACGGAAGTTTATGTCGACGGTTACCCTGTCAATGGCAGAAGGTATCGCTCAATTACTGTCAAGTCAGATTGTTTACGGCGCGTATCAGCAGCAAAAAGATCTGCTCTCACAGTCTGAAATCAAGCTGCTGCATGCACAGGTCAACCCTCATTTCCTATTTAACGCGCTCAATACGATTAGCGCTATTATTCGTCGCGATCCCAAAAGGGCCAGAGAGCTCGTGCTAAGCTTGTCACGCTTTTTTAGAATAAACTTAAAGCTAAACACCGCGGTGGTGACACTAAAAGAAGAGATTGACCACGTTAATGCTTATCTGGCAATCGAGAAGGCGCGTTTTGCCGAACGCCTACAGGTTACCATCAAGTGTGACGATGCTGCCATGTCAGCGCTTCTACCAAGTTTTACGTTACAGCCACTGGTTGAGAACGCGGTTAAACACGGTATCGCCCAACGAATAGAGGGTGGGCATTTAACTTTGAATGTACGATGTACAACAGATAACCACATTCACATTCTCGTTGAAGATAATGCTGGCTTGTACAAACCTACAAAAAAACAACACGCAGGTTTAGGGATGGATATTGTAGATAAACGGCTTATTCATCAGTTTGGTCAACGAGCAGGCCTGGTGATCGAGTGTCGAACTAACCAGTTCACTCGGATGTCCTTTTCCATTCCACACACTCACTATCATTCTCATCAGGGCTAACAATGACTAAGAACTCAGCATTTCGCGCGCTTGTTATTGACGATGAACCGCTCGCCAGAGAGGAGCTTTGCCAGTTACTCAACGAAACCAATGAAGTACATGTCTTAGGGGAAGCCGCGAACGCCATAGAGGGGTTGGCATTAATTAAACAACACCGTCCGGATGTTATATTTCTTGATATAGAAATGCCCCAGCTCTCTGGACTCGATATGCTGGCTATGCTTGATTTAGACACCATGCCTTATGTTGTGCTGGTCACCGCATTTGAACAGTATGCCCTTCAGGCATTTGAAGATAACGCGTTTGATTACTTGCTCAAACCTGTGGAACCAGAGCGGCTTGATAAAACAGTTGCCAGGCTTAAAAAGAGAACTCAGCCCCAAACTGACATTGACGCTATTGCCTCCCCCACGTTAGTACATATTCCTTGCGTAGGTCATCAGCGCATATTACTGCTACCCGAATCTGATATTCATTTTGCTTACAGCGATGTGGCGGGCGTACATGTTAGATCGCTAGAACAACAAGCAGACACGCAGCTCACATTGAAAACCTTAGAAGAGAGAACCGCGCTTGTTCGATGTCACCGTCAATACTTGGTGAGGTTATCATGCGTTGCGGAAATTAAACTCCTGGATAATGGCCTTGCTACGCTTCTAATGAAGACGGGAGATTCAGTTCCCGTGAGCCGTCGATATCTCAAAAAGCTAAAGTCGTTATTAACGCTTTAATCACTCCACAAAGGCTGCATTAACTTAAAAAGGACTGAGAGAGTATGCCTGATTTTCGGGCACCGTAAGGAAATTTCCCCATTTTCCTGCTCAATGGAGAGCCTTCCCCCGTTCAATTCACGCTCAACTTGCAAAATCTCTTTCTCATCTCAATGCCATTTACTTAGCATGCTAAACAAATAAAATAGTTAGCATGCTAATTAAATTAACGGTTTTTACATGTCATTTTCAGAACCTATGCCACTTCAACTTATTGCGCTTTTTGCCCGCACTGCGCAAAAGTGCAGAAGAACTGTCACTGAATCGGTCGCTCATCTCGACCTTACAGAGTCAAGATGGCGCGTAATGATTCATATGTCATTACTTGGTGAGGGCTGTACGCAACAGATGGTGGCTGAAAGCTTGGAAATAGAAATGCCTAGCTTAACTCGCACAATTAAACAGCTCGAAACTACCGGGTTAATCAAACGCGTTACAGATACTAACGACAAACGAAGTCGCTTACTTTACTTCACAGATATGGGCAAAGGTCGAATGAATGATATCGAAAGTACATTGATGGCGCTGCGAGATGAAGTGTACGCAGGAGTATCTGAAGAAGAGTTACGCATTATGGCTAAATGTGTTCAAAAAATTGAAGTTAATGCCGCAAAATTATTGGAGTCACTTAAGTGAGTCAACGAACCCCAGATCAGGAATTTGCTAGGTACATAAAGCTGGCTTTAGTCGCTTTTGCCATCTGTTTTATCTACTTTATTATTGCAGATATACGCATGCCAATGACACCACAGGCGAGAGTCTATCATCAGGTCACGCAAATCTCTCCTCAGATAAATGGGCCGATAAACGAGGTGCTTGTCAAAAATAACCAAACCGTCAAGGAAGGGCAGGTTTTATTTGTTATAGATGAGACACCTTACCTAATTGCCCTTGAAAAGGCGCAAATTGATTTGGCAAATGTAGAGTTAGAGAATGCTCAGATAGATGCGAAAGCGGAAGCGATTAGAGCAAAGATAGAGGCTGCATCGGCGGTTTACGACGAACGCAACAGTGAATTTCAACGACTTAATTCCTTAGTTCAAACTAGAGCGGTATCTCAACAAAACGTGGACAAAGCGTACGCGCAACTTAAAAGCGCTGAAGCCGAAATTAGTGCGCTTGAAGCCGATCTAAACCAGCAAGTTGTTGCAAGAGGTAAGCAAGGTGACAAAAATCTAAAATATCTAGAAGCGGTAAATGCGGTTAAACGGGCAGAGTTGAACTTAGCCTATACCAAAATTAAAGCACCGCATGACGGCATAATGGCAAACATGCAGGTAACTCAAGGCACTTATGCTAAACAAAGTACGCCCCTTGCCTCAGTTGTCGATAACACGCTAGATGTGGTTGCAGATTTTCGAGAGAAATCACTCGCCAATGTAAAAGAAGGCATTCGCGCTAACGTCGTTTTTGATGCACTACCGGGTAAAGTATTTGAAGCTAAAGTGGAAGAATTTGAAGCTGGTGTAAGCGACGGCCAACTTGCCGCCAACGGCACCCTTGCAAGCGTTGAAAAGTCGAATCGATGGGTACGAGATGCACAGCGCCAACGTGTCCACATTAAGCTTGAAGAACAAGAAATATCGTTAAGCCACCTCACCAGTGGCGCTCGCGCTACCGTGCAGATAGTTCCAGACAACCCTATTGAAAGTGTGGCAGCGAACATTCAAATTCACTTTATAAGCCTGCTGCACTTCATTTATTAGACTTAAATTATGGATTCACAGCTAAGTAAAAATGATGTCCAGCAGATGCTTAGGATCGCCTCCGGCGCCACGTTGGGCTTTGCTATATCGAAAGCGCTGGATTGGCCTAATCCGATATTTTTTACCTTGTACCCTATTTTGTTGCTTGGACTGGTAGCCGTTTTAAATGGTCACATTATTCGACAATTTCTTGCCGCAACTATCTTTCCGGCGGCGGCTGTTTTAGTGGTATACGGCTTGTTCGGAAGCCACCCATTGCTGATCACGCCGCTAATCGCCATCACTTTCGCTTTTCTGTTTTGGCAAATGAGTAAAGGTACGCTGTATTTATTCGGTGCGTTTTCCCTTGTAGGACTTTCGCTGCAGCTACACTTTGCCAGCTACAGCAGCGATGGAATAGATATCTACGCATTAGTGATATCAAACATCGGTGCAATTCTGTTGGCATTAATAATTGCATTCGCTTTGCATATTGTTTTTCCCGATGAGGAGCCGCGCACGCCTTTACCCAAAGCGGCAAAAGATAAAGCAAGTATTCGCCACGAAGTCATATTATGCACCACTGTCGCCACGCTATCGTTTGCTGTATTTCAAACCTTCGACTTAGTAGATTCGATATCAGCACAAGCAGCAAGTGTATTGATTCTTTTTCCACTGTGTTGGAAAGGAGCCACATTGAGTGGCTGGCAGCGAGCGCTGGGCACGCTAATTGGATGTAATCTTGCCCTGCTCGCCCAGCTCATTTTGCTCAACTACAGTGACACGTTGTTTTTCGCAAGTTTCAGCTTATGGATATTGGTATTTTTCATCAGCCGCCAGCATGTACTTAGCGGTGGTGGTGCTGGCACGGGCTTTGGCGTACTTACCACATTTGGCATTTTGTACGGCCAGTCACTCTCTCCACAACAGGATATTTTTTATAGTGCGCTGTATCGCTTTTCATCGGTAGTCGTAGCTATTGCACTTAGCCTGTGCGTTATTTATGTAGTACACAGTCTACTTAACAAATTCCAGCCTACACGACACCACACGTTTACTTAAAAGACCTGTAGTTATAACGCTTACCGGTTAAAATTTGTGGACGAAAAGTTGATTTGCTACTTCTAGGGCCTGTATATGGTCTCCCCCGTTATTGCAAGAGTAAACATGCTGTTTTGACTAAAATGGTTTGCGTCCGTAT
>NZ_JAYMEU010000034.1:0-53643 GCF_037029575.1 Alteromonas sp. CH_MED4-4
TCGATTTCCCCGAAGATAGAGCCTCTAAACGGTATCGAATAAGAGCCTGTACCTCTCTTGAGCGCTTTATTTTCTTGGTTTTCTACAAAGTCAGAAATACTATTGTTTATTACTTCAAATATATTCAACGTCATGTCCTTATGATTTGCTTGCGTATTCTTTACAAAGCGACTTTTTAACTTTTTCGTAAGCTTTTTATGAACTAAAGATACGGTAATGCTTGTCTAGCTTCCAAGTGCATTGACTCGGTATTAGATTAAATTTATCACATACCAAGGTTTGAAGCTCAACGCTCTGTACCACTTTTCTGTCTGCATATATTTTAAAGAACTTTGAGTTTCCAGAGTAGATTATTCTACCCCTGCTGACTTCTTGATATTCAACAGCAATGAGCTCAGGAAAACACGGAAGGTATATTCTATGCTCTTCCCACTCTACTAAATGGCTAAAGTCACTGTCATAGAGTGAAAGGCTATCAGGCTCTGTACTATTCAAAGGCATTGCTTTAGCAAGTACAGTCGACTTGTAGACCCAAAAAATACCAATATGAGGCAGCTTAGTTTTCATCTTGTATATCTCCAACATGTTGACGTCACCCAACTGTCTTGACAGAGATTTACAACCCTTTAATTATTTTAAATTTGCTGCTGAAGTGAGCGCTATTCGCTTGCATGATATATCGTAGTCAAAAGAGGAAAGCTAACTTCTTATCTCTACTCGAATAGGTAACGTTAATGTGCATTAACATGAACTATTTAACATGAAAGTAACTCTGCTACGGTTCTAGATCAGAAAGAGAATTATCACAATTATTATAGTGCCCGTTCATAGATTTCAGTCATCTGTGGATCCTCTTCAGATTTTTAGGAAACCTCCTCTAAAGAAGCTTGCTATGCCAGGAATGAGTGGTTGTTAACAAACAAAGTATACTTCAGAATTCATACTCGAAGCGGTATTACTCTGCTAGAAACCTGATATTATTGGTCGTCAGATTGCTTTAGATATTAGTATTTTTCTTAGTCTACCTAACTGCTGAAAACATCATGCTGCGCAATCTAAAGATAAAACACGTAAGAGCAGTGATCCCCGTTGTGACGCGGGGATAGCAGATTAAAACATGAACTTGCCAAGGTCAAAAAATGATCGGCATTTTTACGCGAGGCGACAACGTTTTTAGCCAAAAAGTTACAGTAAGGTATCTAGCGATATCGAGTTTCCGATATGCCTTTCTACTAGTCTATTGTACCGTTTATTCGAAAATGGAGCCTTAGATGATTTGGTGAACTCAAAGAAGCGATGCGAACCACCTTCATGCTCATAAGCATAGCATCACGGTTATAGCATGAGCCAGATAATATTTACTTTGTTGTTCATTGATGCGCTCACTGTAAGGAGATCAGATAGCAATTGGAAAAGCTACCTCTTGGGTCAACGGTGATTTTATCTTTCAGTATTGGACTTGCTTTTACACTTGTTTTAGGGGGTATTACAGGTTTTGGTACGAGCGAGACGCAATAACTGTGACAGGCTTATTGAAAATGCATTTTGTATTCTCCTATTCCTTCGGTGTACTTATTTTACATTGCCGGATTATGTATGAGCAGGCTTCGCAGTAGATTTCTGTTTTTCTGACAAGATTTAGCAACTTAATTGAAATACATGGCTTTTTAATACAGAGTTCCTCTTGTGAATCAGAAAGCTGACCATTTAGGCATTGACTACAATCATATTTTAAGAGAACATAGATTGCCAATAGAGGAATCTTGTGTTGAAAACGAATTACCGCATTAGCAAAAATCTAAAAGTGGTCTTAGCCGCTTTTTTGTTGTGCGCACAATTTTTGTTGATTGTGACTGACGCGTTTTCTATTGAACAAGACCACTTGTTTAGCAATGAATTATGTACTGAAAATACATTAATCGAACTGTCCGATGCTTACGATTTAGATGCGGGAAGTGATTGTGACCATTGTTGTTCTTGTCATGGTCATTTTACACACATAGCTTTTTACTTTGATATTGAAAGCTCGTTTCTAAAAAAGTCTCCCAATTTAGTCTCAGTTTATAGTGAAGCTACACCTAATCGTTTCATTAACCAAATAGAGCGTCCTCCAAGAATTTAATCCCTGTCGTTTTTCGTTTTTTCAACTGACTAGGATTATATATCATGAAAATTTCACAGTTTCCTGTGCGCAAACTTACGCGCGCCGGGATATTGACTAGTGCATTGATGCTATCTCAAGCCAATGCATTGGCAGAACAAGTAACTTTAGATGATGCAGTTCAACTTACTCTCAACCGTCATCCAAGCTTGTTGAAATTCAGACCTCTTACTAGAGCTCTTGAGGGAGATCGCCAACAAGCTTTGCTTTCTCCAGCTTACACCGTAGGTGCTAATCTAGAAAATGTGATGGGCACAAGTTCTACTTCGGGAGTTCAAGCAGCAGAAGCAACCATCTCTCTATCTTCAGTGTATGAACTTGGTGGAAAGAAGAGTGCAAGAACACTGGTTGTGGATGCCAGAGCTGCCCTTTTAGATTCAGAGCAGTATTCAATGTCTCTCTCACTACTTGGTGGGCTCACTCAGCAGTATATTCGCGTTCTGGCACAACAGGAGCGTCTGCAAATAGCTGAGCGAAGTGTGAGCTTAGCTGAAGATGCTCTTACTGTGATCACTAATAGAATAAAAAGTGGTGCAACGAATGATGCTGAATTGTTCAGAGCTAAATCGGCTTTAAATCAAGCGAAATTAGAACTTGCGACAGCAAAGGTGAATAAAGAAATAGCCCTGCAATCTCTCACACTATTCTGGCAGGGCAATTATGAAGATATCACGCTTACTGGTTCTTTAAATTCACCCGCTAAAAATTATTCCTACGAAACACTTTTTAACCAATTCTTATCATCATCGAATGCGGATTTACTAATTAAGTCACTTGACCTGAAGGACGCTGAAATTCAGTTGGCTAAGTCTGATAATACCGCAGACCTATCTTGGTCTGTTGGTGTTAGAAGGAATCAGGGAGCTCAAGATACATCGTTAGTTTTTGGTGCCTCAATTCCACTATTTGCTGAGAAAAGGAATTCGGGTGCAGTCAAATCTGCAATTGCTAGTAAGGAGGCGGAGTTATTAGAGCGAGACACCAAGTATCTCGATGTAAAAGCGATTCTATTTAAAGCAACGAAAAGCATAAATTTTAGTTCACAGGCAGCATTGCACCTGGAAAAAGAAGTAATGCCAGATTTGAAAAGAGCATTGGAGCTGACCAAGGAGGGCTATCAAAAGGGAATTTACACTTATCAAGAATGGTTTGCTTCACGTGATGCACTTCTCCAATCTCAACGGAGTCTCATCAACTATCGCGAAGCCACCCTGCTCAATGAAGCACTTATCGAACAATGGACAGGGCAATCTCTGAAATCATTCACTTTCAATCTCCAGGATTAATTATGCTAAAGCAAATTTTATTTTTATTTCTTATCGGCACTGTGACATCTATCGCGACCGCAAGTGAAGATGTCACCAATTCAAATGACAACCAAAATATATTCCAGAAAGGTAACATCGAAATAGAAGTAAGTATCGATGAAAGCCCCGAGGGCTCTGTAATTATTGCCTCGACTTTTGAAGATGGGAAGCCATTTATCCCTGATTCCTTTTCTATAGAGCTACAGAAGTTAGGTTCAAGCTCAGAAAAATTTGAGTTTCAAACTTCAGAGGGGGTTTTGCGGTCAATAAAAGCTCTGTCTGAACCTCATTCTTTTAGGGCTACTATTTATCTGACTGACAAAAGACGAAAGTATTCCTGGGAGTGGGAAAACTTCGAGGGAAGAACACAGATCTCAAGAGCATTAACTGAAAAGTTTCAATTAGCAACCTCCGAAGTTCAGAGTGGGACCATTGAAAGACATATCGAATTGTTGGGTACTCTTGTAATTCCACCCAAGAACAAGGCTGAAGTTAATGCGCGGTTCTCGGGAGTTGTAGAAACTCTCGCTTCGGATGTTGGTGACAGCGTGAAGGCTGGCGATGTAATTGCAAAAATTCAATCAAATGACAGCTTACAAACCTACATCGTGAAAGCGCCAATTTCGGGTACGGTAGTAAGTCGAAATGTTAATGTTGGGCAGTTGGTTACCAGTGAAACGCTTTATAAAATAGTCGACGCTGAAACGCTTTGGGCAGAATTGAAAGTATTTCCATCCAAGAGGGATACAATAAAGCAGGGCTCTTATATCCACATAAAAAAAGGTTCCCGACAGCAAGATGCAAAGGTCAAATTTCTCATTCCGTCAGGTTCACTTGAACCTTATCAGATCGCAATTGTTGAAATCACTAATACCGAAGGAGAATTCTCCCCCGGCGATATGGTTACAGGTGTAGTTGATGCTCAGAAAGTCGATGTTTCGCTTCGCGTTGAGAATGAAGCTATCCAATCAATGGATGGTAACTCAGTTGTATTTTTAAACGATGGTAACACGTTTCAAGCTGTCCCTGTCGAGCTGGGTATAAAAGATGACAACTTCACTGAAGTAAAGCGTGGCTTAATCGCTGGTCAAATTTACGTATCAAAAAATAGCTTTCTGATAAAAGCGGATCTTGAAAAATCCGGTGCCTCTCACGCTCACTAATCCTGGAGACGATAAATGATTGATAATATTATTCGTCTTTCAGTAGAAAGACGCTTTTTGTTTCTTGTTCTTGCACTAATCTTAATTGGGATCGGCGTTTGGAGCTACCAGCGATTACCTATTGATGCTGTACCAGATATTACAAATGTACAGGTTCAGATTAACACCAAAGCTCCGGGGTACTCACCATTAGAAGCTGAACAACGAATAACATTTCCTGTCGAAACAGCACTATATGGCTTGCCTAACTTATCCTATACACGTTCTATATCGAGGTATGGTCTTTCACAGATTACTGTTATTTTCGAAGAAGGAACGGATATCTTTTTTGCCCGAAATTTAATCGACGAAAGACTTGCTAACCTTAAAAGTGTTTTACCTGATGGCCTTGAGCCAGAAATGGGGCCAATCGCAACAGGGCTTGGCGAAATTTTCGTATATACACTGGAAGGGAAAGATGGAGCAACGTTACCCGATGGCTCGCCGGTCACACCTATGGCTTTAAGAGAGGTACAAGATTGGATCATTCGACCACAGTTAGCCCAGGTTCCGGGAGTAGTAGAAGTAAACACTATTGGAGGTTATGACAAGCAATATCACGTCAATCCCGACCCTGTAAAAATGCTGGAGATGGGAGTCTCGCTTAAAGACATTTCTGAAGCACTATATTTAAACAATGATAATGCTGGAGCAGGCTATATTGAGAAAAATGGCGAGCAACTTCTTGTTCGCTCTCCAGGTCAATTGACAGGGATAAAGGATATCGAAAATGTCGTAGTAGGAAAAAAAGGATCTGTTCCTGTTCTAATAAAAGATATTGGAACTGTAGGCTTGGGTAAGCAGCTGAGGACCGGTGCCGCTACAAGAAATGGTAAAGAGACAGTGATGGGAACGGTCATGATGTTGCTGGGAGAAAACTCAAGGGAAGTTGCAGCTTTAACTGCCAGTAAATTAACTGAAATTCAAAGATCGTTACCAAGCTGGGTAGTTACTGAACCCGCCTATGATCGAACTACACTGGTCGACAAAGCGATAAACACTGTGCAGAAGAACCTGCTGGAAGGAGCATTACTCGTAATTGTCATATTATTTTTACTATTAGGCAATATTCGAGCGGCTCTTATTACGGCTGCGATCATACCTATTGCTATGATGATGACAATCACTGGAATGGTCCAGAGAGGTGTTTCGGCAAATCTGATGAGTTTGGGGGCTTTGGACTTTGGTCTGATTGTCGATGGCGCTGTCATCATTGTTGAAAACTGTATTAGGCGCTTATCTGAAGCCCAACAGCATCACGGCAGACTTCTTCAACTCAAGGAACGTCTAGAAGAAGTGAAAATAGCAACGATTGAAGTAATCAGGCCCAGCTTATTTGGAGTCGGGATCATAACCGCTGTTTATCTGCCTATTTTTACTTTAACAGGCGTAGAGGGAAAGATGTTTCATCCCATGGCAATAACAGTTGTTATCGCTCTTATTGCGGCAATGATTTTGTCACTGACGGTAGTGCCTGCAGCGATCGCAATTTTCATGGGGGGAAAAATCAGTGAAAAGGAGAGTTTTTTAATACGTTGGGTGAAACTGGCTTACGAACCAGCACTTAGGGCTATTCTTAAATTTAAAGCTGCTGCTCTTGGGGCTGCACTAGCGTTTGTTGTCTTCTGCGGATGGTTGGCAACAACACTTGGGTCTGAATTTATTCCTCAACTGGATGAAGGTGATGTCGCTTTACAGGCTTTACGCATAACGGGTACCGGTCTAAACCAATCAATTCAAATGCAAGAATTACTTGAAGATGCGCTGTTAGAAATTCCCGAGGTAGCGGTAGTCTTTGCGAAAATAGGTACACCAGAAGTCGCTACAGACCCAATGCCTCCTAATGTAGCCGATAGTTTTGTAATACTTAAACCTCGCTCAGAATGGCCTGATCCAGCTAAATCTAAATCGGATCTAGTGGCTGAAATTGAATCAGTCGCCTCAAAGCTTCCCGGTAATAACTATGAATTTACCCAACCAATTCAAATGAGATTTAATGAATTGATTTCCGGCGTAAGGGCTGATGTTGCAGTCAAGGTTTTCGGTGATGACTTAGAGCAATTGTTGGATTCTGCAAATAAGGTTGCTGAGATCGCTGAGTCGATACAAGGTGCCTCAGACACCCGAGTTGAGCAAGTTGCCGGCCTTCCTATGTTGTCCATATTACCAAAACGAGATGCTCTCGCAAGGTACGGTCTTAACGTAGCAGACATTCAAGCACTCGTTTCAACCAGCATAGGGGGTAAGGAATCAGGCATAATCTATGAAGGCGATCGTCGGTTTAAAATTGTAATCAGATTATCTGAAGAGTTGCGTACAAATATTGACAAGTTAGAGAGCTTACCTGTTCGTGTCGGCAATAGTTTTGTACCGCTTGAAGAGGTAGCCACTCTCGAGTTAAAGCCGGCGCCTGCACAGATCAGCCGAGAGAATGGAAAGCGCAGAGTTGTCGTAACGACTAACGTACGAGGAACCGACCTAGGAGGATTTGTCGTTGATTTACAAAAAAGACTTAAATCCGATTTAAAAATGAAGGAAGGATATTGGTTAGAGTTTGGTGGTACCTTTGAACAACTGGAATCCGCCAGCAAACGGCTGACTTTAGTCGTTCCGGTTACGCTTGCGTTAATAGTTGGCATACTCATTATGGCGTTTGGGTCTGTTAAAGACGCATTGATAATTTTCACTGGTGTACCACTAGCCTTGACTGGAGGAGTACTGGCACTCTGGATTAGAGATATGCCTCTTTCAATTTCTGCGGGAGTAGGCTTTATCGCTTTGTCCGGGGTCGCGGTTTTGAATGGACTAGTGATGGTCGCATTCATCAGACAACTCTGGCAGGAAAATGGTGATATTTATACTTCAGTAATTCGAGGGGCCATAATCCGGCTTCGACCTGTTTTGATGACTGCGTTAGTGGCCAGCTTAGGCTTTGTTCCCATGGCACTTAATACAGGAACAGGTGCTGAAGTACAAAGACCGCTCGCCACTGTAGTCATTGGGGGAATTATATCATCAACTTTATTGACATTATTTATTTTACCTGCGCTTTATCAGCTCGCACATAACAAACGCAACTCTTAATCAAATTTTACGCCCGGTATGTTCCGGGCGCACCGGAGCCTCTATGACTCATAATCATTCAAATAGCTCAAACAAAATTGGGTGGGCTTTTCTATTAAATTTCAGCTTCACAATTATTGAATTTATTGGCGGCTGGCTAACGAACAGCACTGCTATAATGGCAGATGCTGTTCATGATCTCGGCGATTCAGTTTCTATTGGAAGCGCCTGGTGTCTCAATAAGTTAGGAGAGAGAGAGGCCGATGAAAATTTCACATATGGGTACAAGCGACTCAGCCTGTTAGGGGCATTTATTAACGGAGCCGTACTTATCCTTGGCTCAATCTGGGTATTATCAGAAGCCATTCCTCGAGTATTAGACCCGGTCGTTCCAAATACAGAAGGCATGATATTACTTGCGATTCTAGGTGTCGCTGTAAACGGCTTTGCTGTGTATAAACTCCAGGGAGGAAATACCCTAAACGAGAGAGTGTTGAACTGGCATTTATTGGAGGACGTTTTAGGCTGGGTTGCTGTATTAATTATTGCCATAGTAATGCAATTTGTCGACTGGCCAATTTTAGACCCCCTACTTTCGATTGGCTTTACGCTTTTTATATTGTTTAATGTAATTCGAAACTTATTAGCAACCTTAAAATTATTTTTGCAAGGTGTTCCAGAGAAAAACTTATACAAACAAGTGTTAGATGAACTCCGGAGTGTTGATAGAGTTGAATATATCCATGACTTAAAAATTTGGTCACTTGACGGAGAACACAATGTTATTACTATACGCGTTGGCAGTGCCTTAAAGACAGTTGAAGAATACAAGTTATTGAAGCTTGATATTTATGATAGCTTGGCCATGTTTGACTTCAGTTACAGCACAGTTGAAATAGAGTTTACTGACGAGCATTCTGCAGTTAATGAGGAGGTGAGATGAAATTCCATCACTCATTAACAATGATAGTCGACAGTAATTCAAGTTTTAATTCTAAGCTAAAATTTTATTTGTGACACATTGTCTACAATCATGACTATAGATTTTCATTGAACTTTTTAGTTTGTTCCCCTCATGATTAAATTTTTTGTTAAACTGTAAGGAGAGTGTGATAGATAATAATGCGTAACTAAAGTGGTAAGAGGCAAGATTGAACACGTACCTTCGACATCAACGTTTCCTTCGTGCTCTTACGAGATGTTGAAAATAAAATATAGAGACATTAATGAAATTTATAAGTAACTATAAGATGAGCTTCTTATTTTTTATTAGTGGTATTTTGTGTTTAATCGCTTATAACATAAAAGGCTCGAGTATAGATGAAAATGGTTTTTTGGTTGAATCGTTTGGCTTCATTCCTATATTTTGGCTGTTTGAGCTGATGGCATCGCTGACTTTTGCTTTCACTTTCATTAAACTTAAAAAAATCAGCGAAAGTAAAAGCACGCGAAGAACTTTTTCTAACTGACAATTTTGCTTTGCGATTTGCTATGCAACTCCTGGCTAGTAATTGAAAACTGAACCTAAAGGTTGTTGGGTATTGCCTTTTAGTTATATCAGACTTTAACTTCTTATATTAAAGCTCGCTAATTATTGGCTTTCTATTCTTTTATACACATTGATGAATTTGCATAGTTGGACCCATGTCAGTGCGGTACCTCATCGGTGAGTCAACAGTCTCAAATCAAAAATATCTACACAATGTAGCTAACCACAACAGTGATGAAATTGCGATCGTCACTAAAACAGCCGCTGAGCCTAAATCTTTAGCTAAGCCTGACAGTGGGTGAATCTCTTTTCCAATACGGTCAATAGTTACTTCAATTGCAGTATTTATAATTTCAGCGAACAAAACGAAGAGTATGGAGGAAAGTAAAATCGCCTTTTCCATATAAGGAATTGACCAAAATGCAAGCACTCCCGCCGCTAAGATAAGTAAGATAAGTTCTTGCCGGAACGCTGACTCGTTTTTAACAAGCCATGATATAGCTCGAACTGAGTTTTTCATTGCTAATACAATACGCAACATGCCCTTTGGTTTGGCTTTAGGGTCGAAATGCATTTTTGATGTGGTTTCGTCTATGACTCGCATTTTCGTAAAATATCCTGAGTGGGTTGGTAGGTGCTGCTTTGCACATTAGTAAGACCAAGTAATGTGTCAAAAAGGTTGTCATGCGAATAAGGATGACTGGACAACGACCTTACGCAATCACTGTATTCAGGTTGGCTAAACTTGGAGGCCCAATAAACCATTGGTACATGAGTTTGCTCAACAGGCGCTAAATTATAAGGGAAACCGTGTAAATAAAGCCCTTTTTCTCCCAATGACTCACCATGATCCGATAGATAAAGCATCGACGAATTAGGAATAGTGGAAAGCTGTTCAATAATCTGGCCTAGCACGTAGTCTGTGTATGCAATAGTATTATCGTACGTATTTGTCAGCTCTGCCTCTTCACAATTTTGAATATCACTTCTGGGACAGTCTGGCACGAACTTAGCAAATTTCTCTGGGTATCTCCGGTAATAGGTAGGCCCGTGTGAGCCAATCATATGTAAGACTATAACTCTATGTTCTTTAGATGGTCTTGAAAGAGTTTCTCTTAAAAGGTCAATAAGTACCTCATCATAACAATAATCTCCATCGCACAACTTGGGAACTCTTGACGGGTTGAAGTCTATAGTCTCTACCCTCTTGCATACTCCTTTACAGCTACTGTTATTGTCAATCCATGTGACGTCAACACCTGCACGATGAATGATGTCTAAAACATTGTCCTGACTGTCTGCGATACGCGAATCATAATTTTCTCGTGAAAGTCTTGAGAACATACATGGCACAGAGACTGCGGTAGCAGTGCCGCAAGATGTCACCTTGCTAAAACTGATTGCACCTGCGTTCTGGATATTAGGCGTAGTACGCCTCGAATAGCCGTTGCTTGAAAACTTGTCAGCTCTGGCCGTTTCGCCAACCACAAACACTGTAGTAGACGGATGTATATCAGCATTCCCTTTTATGTAGGGACGCTTGTCTAATACTTTGTAGGGTAAAGGCGGATAGAAGTAAGTGTCCCGAAGGTACTTGTACCCTGAATCATAAAAGGCGTAGGGAATAATATACTTCGTTAGGTCTTTGTTATTTCTGCCGACAGCTGCATAGCTCTTAAAAAGGAACGTGGCTATAATTGCAATACCCAATAAAGCTAATAAGTTCAGCACTAGAAGGTGCTTGATTCGAGCCTTGAGCTTCCCATTTAATTCCAGGTTAAAAATCGCAAATACAGGGATTAATCCCAATATAGAGAAGAATAAAACAAGTGTCGAATTTAGATAGGAAAAAGCTTCACCAGAATTTGTTTCCATTACATTCTGTATCATGCTCTTATCGAAAATGACACCATAGGCCAAGGTGCCGTAAAGTAGTAGAGAACTTACAACGAAAGCAATTGCAACGGTGGTGCGCGGCAAAAATAGGGCACCAAAAAGACTTAGAAAAATAACATTAAAAAAGGTTAGCAAGAGCGGTACAGAGAGAAAAAATACCCACTCATTCAATGTTACAGGGGCTACAACTTCATAAACAGCAGACAGAAATGGTGCGTTGAATATTGCTGCGATAAATAGTGAAGAAACTAAAATGAACTGAGCTGATGTAGGATTAAAGTTTAGTGTTATTGGGAATTTCACAATAAGGCTCTCGTGTACTTCTTAGCACACAAGTTACCTGTCAAAACTTAAATGACGCTTAAGGAAAACTGTGGAATGAAAATTTTCGCACTATTTTTTCATTTTATGAAGATATGTATTTCTCACGTAACGGGCCTGTCTGGGATATAACTAAAGATCTCAGTCGTCGTTCTCGTAAGCGGACATTTTTCGGTTAATGCCTCGTGCGATAATAGAACCCAGTGGACGCGATGTGCATATCCTACAGACGTTGCCATTTCTTTTTTAAAACAATCATTACGTACGTGTTTTTCATCGACGAGGATATATCTTCCCTTGTCAGTCTTCTCCATCCACTGGTAGGCGGCAGATAATTGCTCATCAGTAGGGGTATGATAGCCAAAGTGGACGATGGGATAAGGCGAGAAGAGAATAAACTGTTCAGAAAAATCAACAAGTGCAATAGTTGCATCATGTTTGCCAATTTCTTTTTCAATATTTCCAAATACGCTTTTAGGGGTTTTTACATCTTCAAGTAAAGTGTAACCCCATGTAGCGTACATGCCCCAAAGAGTACACAAGAAATAAGGCCAGGCTTTCCAGTGCTTCCCTCTAGAAGTAATCACCGTAACCAGACACGTCAGTCCCCCCGTTACTAAAAAAAACATCCACGGAGAAAGCCCGAACTTTTCTTCTAATTTTAGGGCGAATGATGCTTCTACTATGCCGGAAAAACCAAACCCCAATAAGCCTACTGATAGTAAAAATACAACACCCCACAAAAGCCAGGAGAATACTTTTTTATTAACAACTGAATCAAAGTAAGGCGCAGAGATCAGTGCCAGCATCGGCAATGCGGGTAAGATGTACACCCCCCGTTTGCCAGGACTTACGCTGAAGAAAAGCAGGACAAGTACAATCCAACCCAACGGTAAGAGTATGCGGGCATCACCTTTTTTAATTGCGCTATACCAAAATGGGATGAGCCATGGAAGAGCGATGCTAATTGGCAGCCAAAATAATGGAATAACCTCAACGAGGTAATACCAGAATGGCTTTATGTGATGCCAGGAATCAGCATATCGAGTGACCGTTTGCCTAAAAAGAATGTTATCTCTATATAGAGCAAGTGATGTGTTGTGGCTATTTTCGACTAATATCAACATAGGTATAAACCATAGTGATATAGCCAGTAACATCACCACTGCACCCATTATCCACGGTAATACGGAGTTTTTAGTTTGCTTCTTAGCTATGTCCCGCTGAGGCCAAACGCGTCGATGTATCAAGTATGGTATCAGCATTAAGACTGGTAAAAATCCGACCCCTTTTGTGATGACGCCAATTCCCATGAAGAAAAAGGCGAGGTAATACCAACGCCATCGCCTTTCAACTAAGAAAAAGCGCAGAAGACCATAGCATCCTATTGTTATCCAGCAGCAGACCATTGCGTCTATTTGTGCAGACTTGGCCTGAAGCAAAAATTGAAAACTCAATAAAAGAAGTGACGTTGCGATCAGCGCTTCTTTTGTGCTCCACAGTCGTTTTGAGATGTCATACACCAAAAAAAGTGTGAGTAGGCTGCATAAAGCAGATGGGAGCAGAAAGGCAATCTTAATTGACCCGAATAGCGCAAAGAAAAAAGCGATAGACCACATAAACACAGGTGGTTTATCAGGATAAAACTCTTCCGCTCTGGCTGGAAAGAACCACTGACCTGTTTCAACCATTTCTTTTGCAACTTGTGCAAAACGAGGTTCGTCAGCAGGCCAGGGATCTCTTAACCCAATCCCGATAAATATCAACACGCTAGCCAGTACAAAAAGCCAGAAAGTATAATTTGGGTGCTTGTTCTTATGTTTAATGGCTAAGCTCGTCTGATTCATTGCTACATTTGCTGCTTTTTGTGAGTGAACGAAGAGTTTTATCGTCATTATGTTGACGACGATAAACCTTAAAAAGATATGCGCTTAGCAAGCTGGAAATCCCGAATAATAGGGCGCTTATGATTATTTTAAGTTCAGAGTTGACTAATACACCCTTACCCATCAATGCAAAAACCGCCATTTGAGGGATGTAGCCAATAGTAGACCCAAGAATAAAAGAGCGTCGTGGAATCTTTGAAACGCCAGCAAAAATGTTTGTGAGTAGATTATTTCCTACTGGCAACAGTCTAATGATAACGGACTTAAGAAAGGGAGAGCGAACTAGAAAATGGTCTAACTTGCGCACCCGCATTTCAAAGTGTTGAATAATAATCGGTCTAGCGAAAGATCGGGACACTGCCATAACTGTTGCACAGCTGAGGATAGCTGCTAATGTTGAATAGATGATACCTGCAGCAAATCCAAAGGCATACCCCCCCATAAATGCGACTAACTGGCGTGGAAGTCCGATAGAAAGTAAAAATACTGAGACGGCTAAAAATTTGGCTATCCCTGTCACTCCATTATTACGGGTATGCTTGTCTATCCATTCCTGATTAAATGCGTCAAATGAGGGAGAGACCGGAATCAAATGACTAAAAAACAGAATGGTAAGTACCAAAATGAAGAAACGAAGGAGACTGGAATTCAATTAGATACTCTCTTCATTTTCTAAGATGACATCATTAAGTTTATTACGTTTCTGAAGCCAATAAACTCCTGCCATATCAGTTAGTCCGACCCCAAGCCGCCCTAACATATTATATTTTGATTTTCCAAATTGCCTGTCTCTGTGATTCACCTCAACAACTTTAATGATCCCACCTTGTCGCCGGATCAGTGCTGGCAGAAAACGATGCATATGATCAAAATAGGGTAAATCGAGGAATGTTTGTTTTGGAAAGACCTTTAACCCACATCCGGTGTCAGGTGTATCATCATTAAGAAGTTTACTTCTTACAGAATTTGCTAGTTTTGACTGAAATCTTTTCCAAGCTGTATCCTTTCTGTTTTTACGGTGACCAGCAATGCAAAAGTGACTCCCTAACGGAAATTGAGAGGCCATAGTCAGGAGGTTTGGTATATCAGAGGGATCATTCTGCCCATCCGCATCAAGTGTTACTACAAGTTCTCCATCAGCATGGCTCACCCCTGTCCAAATAGCTGTACTTTGTCCCACCGAGTGCTTATGCCGTAGTACGTTAACTTTGTCAAAGCCACTCGCTTTCAGGTAAAGCAAATTCTCAAATGTCTTATCCGTACTTCCATCATCAACATAGATGACTTCGAAGTTTGCTACACCTGTTAACGCTCTATAAATTTCCTCAATTAAGGGTTTTAAATTTTCTTCTTCGTTTTTTGCTGGTATTACAACTGAAATTCGCACGTAGCCCTCTGTCAAAGCCCCAAGATCAAGCAAATTCTATTTTCGACAGGAAAACTCTAACAAACGAAACTTAAGATACGCTTATGAAGAGTCATTTAATTGAGGTAATAATGTTCTAATCGCTCAGGAAGGAAGAAAGAGGCTGGTTAAGGAGGGAACGCTATAGGAGTGTGTTTCGACCAGCTATCGTAGTACTTTCGCCACGGCCTTGGCTTGCACTTACAATCACCTTGTCATGTTATTGCAAATATTTTGTCCTGAGGAACGCTTGCGGCCAAATAAGCCACAAAGTCAGTGCTTGAATCGGCATAAGCAGCGAAAAGTTTCCAGCCAGACTCCTTGTAAGGCTTTAGAATATTTAGTTTAAACGTTTTAAAAGCTTTTTCGCTAAGCCATCGAATTAGCTACCTGAATATCTCTATCTGGGAGATGGTAACGGGATAAAAAAGTGGAATGTTGAACTGGAAGTATACATTTCGCGCAGTCAGATAGATAATTTTGAAGCCTTTATCAGCGTATGCTTGAACACGTTCAGACGCATTTTCTCTTTCAGAAAAAATGCAGGCGTTACAGGGGATCAATGTTCCATCGATGTCAAAAATGACAGCTTTGTCACTTTTACCATTGGGGGGAGAAATTTCTGTAGAGGTTATTGAGCACCCACAAAGTAGCAGCGCTGATATAAAATAAGCCTTCATCGTTAGTCACAAGACTGTTATTAATATGAACAAAATATCGAGATAAACTTAAGAGCTATTGAAGTAAATCAATCGATTTATGCTAAAAGAACCACGTATACGTAGGTTAACTATAAGCACCTTTTCAATAGCTTCTTCAGCAAATCCTAAGGTTGAGAAGGTATACTCAAATAACTTTAAAATTGACATTCAAATTATGAGAATACTTCTGATAGAAGACTCTTTATCATTGAGAAACAGTTTGAGCTTAGGCTTGGAAAAATTGGGCTATTCAGTCGATACTGCTGGCACTGGCTCTGAGGGATTGAGTATGGCGTTGCTTGGTAGCTACGAAATAATCATCCTTGATATGATGCTACCTGAGTTGGACGGTATGACTATTCTTAAAACGTTACGAAAAAGACATTTAGAAACAAAGGTTATCATCTTATCTGCGCGATCTGAGTCTGAAGACAAGGTAGCGGGGCTATTGGCAGGTGCTGACGACTACCTTTCTAAGCCGTTCTCGTTTGACGAATTGACTGCTAGACTACTTAGCTTGATGAGGAGAGGTGCGGTAAATTGTCTCAATGACCAAGTTACTATCAACAGTTTGACACTCAATATCCAGTTTAAAACGCTTTCATACAATAATGGCATTATCAACCTGACCCCGAATGAGTACAAAATTGTTGAATGTATTTTTCTCAATAGACACAAGATAGTTACCTCAGAAATGCTGAGTGAATTTATTTCTGGAAGCTATGACCATATCTCAAAAAATGCTATTGAAGCTCACCTTTCCTCAGCAAGGAAAAAAGTAAGAAAAAGCGGCGCGTCTCTACCCATTACAAGTAAACGTGGTTTTGGTTACAGAGTTATAGAAGCTAATGAAATCAATACGTAAAACATTAACACGAAGACTTTCTATTATTATTTCACTGTTAGTCATTGCCGTTTTACTTGCAGCAGATATTGGCGTTGATTCCTGGGTCGAACAAGAATTCAACCAGGCTATGAAGGCAAAGGTAGGTGTGCTTCAGAGCTTGGTAAATGAAGATGTCGAGGGTGTGGAATTCGAATTTGCAGGTGAGTATTTGCCTGAGTTTGAAGGGACATCTTCCCCCGAGTATTTTCAACTTTGGTACAAAGATTCAACGTTTGAAAAATCAGATACTCTGGCGCTTTATACCATCAATGAATTGCCTTTCAGCAGCATTGGCCTGGATGAATATTCTTTCCAGGATATTACTCTGCCCGATGGCCGTACGGGTCGGGTAATTTACACTCGATATATACCTCAGATTGATTCTGAAGACAGAGCTGGATTTTATCGCGTCATGGGCAAGGGTAACGATACTCGCCCGTCAATGGTTATCGCGTACGCAACATCTACAGAATTGTTAAATTTCACGTTGTGGTTTATCGATGGTGCTTTTCTATTTGCATTAATTATCGTGCCGTTAGTTGTTCGATTTACAGTGCGTAACACTGTGGCTTATGCTCTGGCACCCTTGGATGCCTTAAATGCCAAGATAAAAGGACTACGATTTACCACTAGACAAAAACACGAAGCTTTTCAAAATAATGTCGAGGAATTGGAACCCATTACCCAAAGTTTGAATCACTTTTTTGAAGATAATTATTCGCTTTACCTGCGTGAGAAGAGGTTGACTTCGGATATCGCACACGAGCTAAAAACACCAGTCTCTGAATTAATAAATATGACTGAAGTAGCAATTAAGTTTCCAGGAGAAATAAGATTAGAAAAAGATTTTAAGCCACGTGTTTTGCAAATAGGCACAAGAATGAAAAATATTATTTCTGGCCTTATGTTAATCCAAAAATATAGTTTTAAGACCCTAGAGCTAACTGATGAGATAGATATCCACAAATTAGTATCTCAACTTATTCAGATCAAAGAAGCAAGAAATGTTAAGGTAGAGATTAGCTCCAATTTTCAGTTAAGCGTCAAGAGCAATCGCGTTGGAGTAGAATCGATAATAAGTAATCTGATAGATAACGCTATCGAACACGGAAAAACTGATACAGAAATACTTGTGAACTTAGGTGTAAATAGTTCTAGTAATGTTTACCTCAGAGTGACAAATAAGGTGGGGACAGAGGTTAATGAGGATGATCTAAAGCATATGTTTGAACCGCTTTGGCAAAAAGATGCTTCTAGAACATCTGAAGATAACTTTGGGCTAGGTCTTTCTATAGTAAATGCATTGTGCGACGCTGTATGTGCAGAAGTTTCTGTAACCAAAACCACCGAAGAAGACATATCGTTTTTGTTGACTTTTAAAAATGAAACTATTGGTCCGTAATCTTAGGCAGGCTTAAGTTACTGTAACCTTAGCCTTAATAACACTCCTGAAAAGAGAGACTGCGACTTAGCAAGAGAATAAAAATAGGGTAATGAAACTTAACCTAGCTTTCGAATTTGGTATGTGGTGGAGATCAAAAAAGTTTTCGGCCACCTGTTCCTTGTCACGGATAATTGCTGCTGGAACAAGTCAATGCTTCCATTCAACTCATTGGGCGTACAACGATAAAATGACTTTACGATTTTTTTGCAGAGTTCTACCAAGAAACTGTTGAAAAACACTTGCTGACAATAGGTTATCTTAATATAGATTAACGTTACTATTATCTAATAATAGATTTTTCAATATCTTTTATTTGAAGGCGTGTACGTATTTCCATTAGCGTATAAGAAGCAAAAAGTTCAAACGAAAATTTGTCTAATATAATCTAGTCGATTGATATCAAGCGTTACGTTACTCTAACAGCTTGCGTATCAGTCTGATTTAACTTTTTAAAGTAATGCTTACCAACTATTCAAATAGTTTAATTTTACTCGTAAATCTACACCTTCTTTAATACCTATCCTTAGATACAAAAAAAGCGAACAAGAGATTGCTTTTTACTTCTTTGTCCAAGAAGATTGAGGGTATGGCTAAGCAAGCGTTTCAGAACCAAAAGCACGGTTGGGGCTGACTTTATGATTCTGAAAATCTCTTGTTCGAAACTTAAATTCTCATTAATCGAAGTTAATGAGAATGGCCATGACCTTTGTCAAATGAGGTTGCCTTTTCAACATTGAGGACTTTCCCTTTTTTGCTAATGCTAAAGAAAAGAGTTTCACCGTTCTCAGAGTTTGTCGCTTTAACTATATATTCTCTCTCTGTCGCTTCAACTAATTCGAAATCTCCCTGTGCGACCTTATTCCATGAAGTGTCCAGCTTCCCTACAGACATTCCATTGTTTTTAAAAGTAAGTGTTTTAGCCGTTGTCTGGGCAGCTTGGATGACCTCCATAACACTTACCTCGCCATGCGCTCCTCCATGTGCGAAAGCATTAGAAGAAGCTAAAAGCGCAGATGCAATTGTTAATACTTTTATGTGTTTCATTCTGTGATTCCTCATTTTTACTTTAAACCTTCAACGATGTATTCACCGCTGAAAATTAGTTGAACATCAATATCTTTGTCTGTGTTGTTTTTCCAATACCAGCCATGTGACCCGTTAAAAGGAACAACAAAACTCCCTTTCATACTTTCAACAGTAGCGACAGTGTATGACTTAAAATAGCCAGTATTATCACCATCTGGTTCACCATGAAGATCGACATATAGCTCGCCATTACTTGTTTGCCATTCATAAGTGACCTGCTGGCTCTCCATCATGCTGAGCTTATACTCGATACCTTTACCTGCTGGAACAGTAACGACCACTGTATCTTGGTCACCGTCTGTACTTGTCTTAGCAGATGGAGATTCTCCGTCCTGATTAAATACTGTTAGACCGAGCTTCTTTCCGACACCAGTAGGGTCAATGTCATACTCAGCAGGTAAAATAAATAACACTAGAGTCACTACTGCTACTGACAATGCAATTACAGTCGCTTTTATCAGTGCTCGATTTGTTTGATTAGATTCCATAAATATATTTCTCATAAGATTTAGCTAACAAAATACCCTGTTAGTTGCATGCCAACTAACATAAAACCACCACTCATCAAGACTGTGTTCGTTGCCGCAGAAAAACGGTCGAAACTCTCGAATTGACGCCAAAAATTAATTAACAGAAGAATAAAAATAAGAGCCATAAACTGACCAATTTCTACTCCAATATTAAAGGAGAGCAGATTTAGCGCTAGCCCATCTTCAGGTAAGTGAAACTCTTGGATCTTTGTTGCTAATCCGAAGCCATGAAACAAGCCAAAAATAAGTACAGCTTTCTTAGGGTCGGGTTGTTTACCAAAGAAGTGGGTGAATCCTCCGAGGTTATCAAACCCTTTATAAACCACTGATAAACCGATAATTGCATCAATCAGGTATGCATTAACCTGGATATTAGCTAGGACTCCAGTCATTAGAGTTAAACTGTGACCTATCGTGAACATACTTACGTAGAGCAAGACGTCTTTACTATTTCTCAGAAAAAACAGCACTCCCACTAGAAACAGCAAATGGTCATAACCCGTAACCATATGTTTAGCTCCGATATACAGAAAAGGAATTATCTGGATACCAGTGTTGTTTTCTAAGAAGTTACGTGTACTGTCGTCTACACCGTGTGCAAAGGCTTCAAACGAAGCCATTGCACACAGAGATAGAAGAAGGTACACCAAATGCGTTAGCTTTAATTTACCTAACATTTATTTACCCTTCGCTTTTCATTAATGAATTCCCAGAAATGTGCTCTTCAGACTTGTCGTTCGAATGTAAAATTCGAAATAGTGCGGGTAAGACGAAAAGCGTTAAGATTGTTGAAGAAATTACACCTCCTATTACAACGGTTGCCAATGGTCTTTGAACTTCAGAGCCGATTCCTGTGTTTAATGCCATTGGAATAAAACCTAGCGAAGCTACGAGAGCTGTAGTGATAACAGGTCTTAACCTCGTTACTGCTCCTTCGATAATTGCACTTTCGAGCAATTGGTTCCTCGAAATTAAATCTCGAATAAACGAAACAAGCACTAATCCGTTCAGAATTGCTATACCAGATAACGCTATAAAGCCGACTGCCGCAGATATTGAAAAAGGGATGCCTCGAAGGTACAGAGCAAAGATCCCCCCTGTAAGTGCTAATGGAACCCCTGAAAAAATAATGAGCGAGTCTTTTATCGAACCTAGTGCTAAGAATAAAAGTAAAACAATAAGAACAAGTGTGACTGGCACCACAATGCTTAAACGCTCAGACGCAGACTGTAGCTTTTGATAAGTACCACCATATTCAATCCAGTAACTGGCAGGTAATTTAACTTTAGATTTAATCGCTGCCTGTATATCTTGAACAAAGCTACCTAAATCTCGACCACGCACGTTGGCAGTAACAACGACTCTGCGCTTTCCGTTTTCGCGGTTGACTTGATTAGCTCCTAAAATAACTTCCATATCAGCAAGCTCTTTTAGAGGTATATGCTCACCATTTGGTAAGGAGATAGGCAAATTAGACAGCGAATTTACATCTTGGCGCTTTTCCTCAGGAAGACGCGCTACAATATCGAAACGTTTATCGCCTTCGTAAAATTTTCCTGCGACTTGCCCCCCCATAGACACAGCTACTTGTGTTTGAAAGTCTTCAAGGCTAAGCCCGTATAATGCGAGCTTTTCTCTGTGCGGTAGAAAAGTGAGTACTGGAAGACCTTTAGTTTGCTCTACCTGCACATCACGTATACCTTCAACATCCTGAATTGCCGTTTCGATTTCTTTCCCGAGTTCAGCCAAAGTATCAAAATCATCACCAAATACTTTTATTGCAAGCTCTGCTCTAACTCCAGCAAGCAACTCATTAAATCGCATCTGTATTGGTTGGAGAAATTCATACCTATTGCCTGGCACAGGTGTAACTAGTTCTTCTAATTCAGCAACTAGCTGTTCTTTAGTCTTATTAGGGTTAGGCCATTCGCTTCTAGGCTTAATAATTATAAAATTATCAGCAACGCTAGGAGGAACTGCATCTGTAGCTACATTCGCGGTACCTATTTTTGCAAATACGCGCTCTACTTCGGGTAACGCTTTTATTCTCTCTTCAAGTACTTTCTGCATCGCAATAGATTGCGATAGTGAAGTACCAGGAATTCTCAGCGCATGCATCGCGATGTCGCCCTCATCAAGGTTTGGCACAAACTCACTGCCGAGCCGCATCCCCATAAATGAAGCCAGCACAACTAATGAGAATGCAACTATAATGACCAGCCATCTCGCCTTTAAAATAACCTTCAGAGCAGGCCTATAAAGTGATACTGAGGTATTGATAATGATGTTTTCTTTCTCAGTTACCTTGCCTTTGAAAGTTAGCGCAATAGCAGCAGGGATAAATGTAATTGAAAGTACCATCGCGCTAACAAGAGCTATTACTACCGTTATTGCCATTGGGTGAAACATCTTTCCCTCAACACCTGATAGCGCAAATATAGGTAAGTAGACTGCGGTTATTATGAAAACCCCGAATAAAGCAGGTCGAATGACCTCTCGTGTCGCATCGTAAACTAAGGATAAACGTTGTTTGGCGTTAAGCTCGCCTTTTTGAGTGGCATGAGAAAGTCTCCTCAAACAATTCTCAACGATAATGATAGCCCCGTCGACTAACAATCCAAAATCGAGTGCACCTAAGCTCATCAGATTCGCTGTTGTTCGTGTTTGAATCATTCCCGTTACAGTCATAAGCATGGCGAAAGGAATAACTAAAGCTGTCAAAAATGCGGCTCTTATGTTGCCTAATAGTAAGAACAGAACAACAATGACCAAAATAGCCCCTTCAGTAAGGTTCATTTCGACCGTATCTAATGTTGTATTGACTAGTTTTGTTCGATCGTAGACAGCGTTTACGACTATTCCTTCGGGAAGTGACGCGCTAATTTCTTTTATTCGTTCACCAACACCTCTCGCGACCTTTTGGCTGTTCTCGCCTATCAACATAAAGACTGTACTCAGCACGACCTCTCGACCATTCTGTGTTGCAGCCCCAGATCTTAGCTCCTTACCTTCTTTTACTTCCGCGACGTCTTTTACTCGAACAATCTTGCCAAGGTCTGTAGGCAAAGGAATCTCAGAAATTTGTTTAAGCGTTTCCACTTGTCCAGGCAGTCGAATTAACCATTGAGCACCATTTTTCTCAATAAAACCTGCACCTTTATTTGAATTATGCTTTCCTACTGCATTTATGACATCTTGCTGAGTTAAACCGAATAACAATAATTTATCGGGGTTCAGTGCAATAAGGATCTCGCGCTCAAATCCTCCAATTGGGTTGACTTCAACAACGCCTTCTACTTGCATCAATTGTGGACGAATTACCCAATCATGAACTGTTCTTAAGTCTGTCGGGGAAATTGGACGACCATCTTCATTGGTTGTCCCTTCCTTAGCGTCAACCGTGAACATGAATATTTCACCAAGTCCCGTAGAAATTGGCCCCAACTCAGGCTCCAGTCCTGAGGGAAGTTCAGATTTTGCAGCGTTAATACGTTCATTGACTAATTGCCTAGCAAAATAGATATCAGTGTCATCATTAAAGATCGCAACTACTTGTGATAATCCATAGCGAGATACAGAACGCGTATAAGACAGGTTTGGAACTCCTGACAATGCGGTTTCAAGAGGAAACGTGATACGTTGCTCTACCTCCAGTGGGGTATACCCAAGTGCCTCTGTATTTATTACAACCTGCACATTGGTAATGTCTGGTACAGCATCAATTGGCAGCTTTTGGAAGTTCCAAAGGCCAAGCATCGCTACCGCGAAAACAAAAACGAGAATTAGCTTACTTCTCTCGATTGAAAATTTTAAAATAGCATCTAACATTCAAGGAGTTCCTTAGTGGTCGTGAGACGCGCCCGACTTCTCAATATCAGCCTTTATTATGTAGCTGTTGAGAGTGACATATTCTGTTCCAGAGGGAATGCCGTTTAGTACTTCAACCCATCCCTCTGCTTTTCGGCCGAGCTCAAGCATCCGAACTTCGTATTGATCACCAAACTTTCCATAGACCACCGTGAAATCTCTAAAAGCCTGAAGGGATTCCTCTTTCACAGCTCTTTCAACGGTGAATGAGTCAAAGAGAATTTGGGCTGTTATAAACTGTCCTGGTGAGTAAAAGCCGTCATTATTATTTACAATGGCGCGATAGACTTTTGCTTGCGAGCCGTTAACGGCATAAAGGCTGTCAAAAATTTTAGTGCTTATCGTCTTATCGTGACCCGGAACTTGTATATCGACGGGAGCATCTAACAATTTCTTGTTTTGGTCTTCTGGATATACGTTCAGCTCTGCTATTAATTGCGAGGTATCAGTAATAGCGACTAGTTTCTTGTCTCCCGATTGTTCGCCTACCCCAATATCCTGAAATGTAATTAGGCCATCAATCGGCGATTTAACTTGATAACTTTGCAAGCTTTCGCTTGATTGGATAGTGAAAAGAGTCTGCCCTTTCTTTACTGCTTGACCTAAAATGACATCAACAGAAGTTATTTCGCCTGGATAACGCGCAGATATATTCCTCACTGCATTGGGGGGTAAAACTAACTGGCCATATACTTTCAACCGCGCGTTAAGTTTTTTACTCGATACGAAATCGGTTTTAATGTCCATAGCCTTTGCTAGTGAATCATCTATTTTTGTCCTTCCTTCATAGTTATCGTAAGACCATTCGTATGTTTTGCCTTGGTAATTGGCAGTAAGTGAAACTAAAAAAGAGTGAGGTTCATAGATAACCATGTCACCGCGCAGATAATTGCCCTCAACATAAAAATCTATGTCATCGATGCCATCTCCCAAACGCGTGAGTTTTACGTTCACTTCAATGTCTTCAGCTGATATTCGCTGTCCTGCATAACTAGCGTATACACGAAATTCGGGAGGGGTGTCGGTTTCATAAATCGCCAGCTCGATAGCAAGGTCACCCTGTCTCAATACTCGACCATTATTAGGGCCTTTCTCTACTTCTTCTTGAGTAATTTCTTTAGCTGACTCAGCAACAGCTAGGTTACTGATTGCGGATAAGCTAATGCCAATATGGGCAAATGCTATTAAGGTAAATAATTTGCGAAGTTTCATAGTGCTCTCTCATTCTTGGATACCGAAGTACCCGTTAATCTCTCTAATTCAATGTTAAATAGTTGAATGTTGGTATAGGCATCGATTAGGCTCTTCTGCGCATTTAACAGTTCTTTCTGGACCGCAAAGAGGTCCGTATATGAGTAACTTCCGATGTTGTATGCTCGACTAGCTTGCTCATTTGCTTGCTCTAACATCGGAATGGAACTGTTTGATAATTTTTGGATTACATGGAGGCTGTGCTTTAATTTGTGAGTCAACAACAGAGCATCAGTGGAAATACTTTGAAGTAAGGCATCAGATTCAGCAGCACTTTGGCTCTGCTTTGCACGCAAAGACGTGATTAATCCTTTATTACGACCTTCGCCTCCAATAGGTATTGATATCCCAGCTACAAATGCAAAGTCGTCAATTACTTCGTTTCGTCTAATGCCTGTCGACACTTCCCAAGCGGGTGACTCCTCTACTACTGCCAAATCAATTTCAGATTCAATTTCTTGTTGCTGTAGTATGTAGCGTTGGATTTTCGGGTTTTCCTTCAATCTTTTCAAAACTTCATCTAACTCAGAAATTGAAGGAATATTTGTAAGCGTTCCAGTTACTGAAAAGTTTGTAGTACCCTTCCACTGCGCCGCTAATGCAGATTTTGTTGCTGCAATCTCATGAACAAGATCTTCTACTTCTAGCTCGTACAAAGATAGCGAAGCGCGAGCGCGGAGTTCATCGATAGCGTTAGCTTTTGCTGCTTTTACACGACCTTCTACATTGTCCAAGAGATCTTTCGCTTGGTCTTCTGCAATCTTCGCCAACTTTAAGTTCTCTTTTTGAGCCAATAAGGTTATATACAATCGTGCTGTATTTGCTGCGATATCAACGGCTTTAACCTCTTGATCAATTGTAGTTGCGTCAGCTTTCGATGAAGCTAGATTGACCCTAGACTCGATAATGTCATTTTCAAGTAACCATGAAATGCTCAATGTTGCTTGCAATCCAGATACCCCTGAGTTGTTACCAGAGCCCAAGAAATCCTCGAGTTGCGCATTAACTACTTTAGGCGTGCCAACCTCAGCTTGAGTAATAAGAGCTTTTGCAGCCTCTGATTTATGTGTGAATACATGTAATTCAGGATGTTGTTGCAGGGATAGACTAATTGCATCATTCAATGTGAGTATTTCTTGTGCATTAACACCAACAGACATCCCACTGATGGACATGCTTATAAGCATACCACTCACAAAATACCGATTGATGATCGGTTTTTTGCTTAATTTTTTTCCAAAAAACATAAATAAAATCCTTATGAAAGCTTTTTAAAAGCCTTCGACTAAGTTTGAAAATAAAAACCGTTCACCGATCGGTTTTTAGAATAAATTTTAATGGCTAAACACCGTTTCAATAAGATGATGAACACCGTCTAAAGAAGTCATACATAGAAAAAATAATGCAATGGCAAAAGAGAACGCTACAGTCTTATTGATAGGTGACAACTGCAACCTACCCAAGAGGAAATAGATGCGTTGCTCAAGGACATCTGCTCCGAAATTTACAACTAAAGCGCTTGATTTAAGTATGTCCTCTTGCGCATTAAGCTTTGCAACTTTAATTAAAGTGCTTGCAACGAATATCCGGTCAATTCCTTCTTCTAATACAGCATTGTCTGCATCTTGTTCCATAGCCAACACCATCTGTAGAGTTAGTAATCTTGCTACTGGTGCAAAATAAAATGAGACCAAAATACTAAAAAGCCACTTTTTCAGGGGATCATTATTTACAACATGCGCTCTTTCGTGCTTTAAAATGACATCAAGTTCTTCGGGAGTAACCTCATTCAAAAGCCCTGTAGTTATGAAGCATTTCTTGCTCCGTATTCCAGAGGTAAACGCTGCAAATTTAGGTATCTCAACTTCATATACCCCCCGGCTTAAGTTTTTTGAGAGGCAAGTTAGCAAGCTCACCTCCTGTCTATGAAGCCATAGCTGTCTCGTCTTTGAAGTCAATACAAACATCATGTAAGAGAGCAGGAGTATTATTGTAACTGCATGCCAACTAAACCAGTTGAAATCTGATATATGATGCCAATGAGCATATTGTTTAGTTTCAAATATGCTTGAGTAGACATATATATCAAGTAAGTAAAGACAGACTAAAATGCTCATTATCCATGGCATTGAAACACAAAACCAAAGCAGAGCTTTCCTTGGTTTTAACTGAACAGATGTTAACTTTTGTCCTAGTAAAGATACGCCAATAGACACAACCAAATTAGTTATTGCGAATGCAATAGTAAAAATTGCTAGCAGGTTGAAGAATATTGTCATTATTTTACTTAATCCTTGTTCACTGACTTGAGCTTTTTTTGCTCTTCTATAAGTTGCTCTAGTTTAGTTAGTTGGTCGACACTAAATTCACTTGAGATGGAAGAAAAAGCTGCGATAAGGCTGCTATCGTCGCCAGCAATAAAGTCACTAGCAACTGACTTTATAAGCTGTCCGATCAACTCGTATCTCTCGACTTTTGTGTTATAGATATATGCATGCCCCTCTTTTTTTCTGGCTAGAAGTCCCTTTTTGAAAAGGCGATCAAGTGTACTCTGGTAGGTATTTAAGCTTCCTCCCCTCACATTTATGAAATGCGAATAAACTTGCTTTACATCAACATCTTTGTGCTTCCATAAATAATGTAGAACTAGCTTTTCAAGTTCACCAAGATTCATATTCGCCGCACCCTTTTAAAAAACCGATTAACGATAGGTATTATACATAGAGAGTACCGACCGGCAATCGGTTTTTATCTCAGTTTTTTTCACTTCATCGTTAGGCGGAACTTATTAATAATATTATCTCACTATATTTTGCACTAAATACACCCACGCTTTCTCAACTCCTCAGCCCATTCTTTAAAGCGTTTTTCGTCGCGCTCTGCGGTCTTTGCACGTCTGTTCAATGTTTTCTTAGACAATGCTTTGGGCTCTTCTTTGTCAAATGTTACTCCAGACAAAGCATCGGCAAACATTTCCGGCTTTACGTGACTATAGTGCTGCTCGATCATTGCTGTACTGGTTCCACATTGGCGCGCAATTACGTCCATGCTGGTTCCGTTGAGAAGCTGCCACGTAATGTAGGTATGTCGAAGAGAGTATAGCGTTCGCGGTCCTCTGGGTGACTCTTTTAATCCCGAACTTTGGAGAGCTTTCTCAAATGCCTTACCTAATTGCTTTGTGGGTTCACCATTTGCTAGCAAAAATAGTTTTTGGTTAGGTGTACGCAGTGGAAAACGTTCTCTGAGTCTAGTTAAAGCACCAATCACATCACGTTTACAAACTACTTTACGAGGGCCTGTATATTTTGTTGTTTTACCTTTGGTGATGTGAATGAAGAATTGAGCTTTAGACCCTTGCGTTTTTATTTCGATGTCCTTCCACGTTAAGGCGTCCATTTCCGTTCCGTGTCTAATACCAGTATTTATTGTTATTTCACAATAATCATAAAGTAACTCACAGATCTGACGAGTTTTTTCACTATGGGCATTAAATTCTCTTTCTAGTATTGCGTCCAATACAGCTTCGTATTCCTCTTCCGAAAATGCAGAGCGGCGTTTGCCTGCTTCACCTTTAGATGAAAGAACAGGTACTTGAGCGGCGATCATCCATTTTTGCTCAATAGCTTCTTTAAAAACGAGCTGAAGAGCAGCATTGTGAGTTAATAATGTAGAGGAGGCTGGAGACTTCTTCATCCGCCCTTTACGCCACTCATCAAATTTAGATATTTCTTCTTGGTCAATTGAAGTAATAAATGTCCGTGAAAAGTAAGGTATGTGGTAGTTTTCTAAAGCTCGAATATAGTCTTTATAGGTGCGTTTACCGCCCCCGTGTTCTAGTTGCTCTTCAAGCTTTTCGATGACGCGGTCAGCTACGTCTTTGAATCGCTTACTTTGGACTAGTGTGTTATTTTCGTGTCTAATTTGGTGGTCTAAGAAGATTCGATGTGCCATGGCGATAGCTTCGTCTTTATCTTTCTTCTTAGTTGATTTACAGAGCCATTTTTTGTGGTTGGTTAGTATAAATCGCGCGTACCAGCGTTCACTGTTATCTTGTTTAAAGATATACAGCTCATCGTTTATGTCGTGTCTTTCAGTCTGTTTTGCCATAGCGCCAGTAAAACAGAAAAGAGTTCTTTTTGCAAAGAATTTGCAAAGAAATTAAAAGTTGCTTATTTTCAAAGGGTTAAAGTGGTGATTTGCATTGAAAATCCGAGTGTCCCTGGTTCGATCCCGGGTCGAGGCACCATTATTCAGAAAGCCCTGCATGAAAATGCGGGGCTTTTTTGTTTCCGCTTTATGTCTTTCTAGCGCTAATCGCAGACCTAGTCCAACAGGCGCTAAGACATCTGTAGCAAACGTAAAAACTCTTGAAGCGAAGACACATGGAATTGTGCCTTTGGTGACTTTTTAACGCCCTGTCGAAGTATCTGAACCGTTTTCATACCTAAACTATTACCCGCACTAATTTCTGACTCCTCACTGTCTCCAATAACCCATACCTCACTCGGAGCTGTATTATATTTTTTGGCTATGATGTCGAAGTAGAATGCTTTGCCTTTTCTAGGCGGGTTACCTGGGTCATCGTAGTAAATGTCTTCAAAAGCACCTTCAACGCCCAATTGGCGAATTTTCGAATGTTGAAATTTTTGGAATCCAGAAGTTACAAGTAGCTTCACCCCTTCAAACGCATGAACTAAATGAGTGTCTTCATAGCCTTCAATAGGGTGCGCAATACTCAACTGCGAAAAGTACGTATAACTCGCAGATTTTGAATGCTCAGAGAACTTATATTTTTCAACAATATAGTCCAAAGGTTTACGCCAAAAATCCAGACGCATTTCTTGTCTCATAGAGGGAGTTAAATCGTTACTCTTATCTGACTCGATGACATCGAATAGAGGTAGCAATATGTCTTCACCTACACTATTGCCCGGAGCTAAGCAGTTGTCGAAATCAAAAATAATTAATGGCATGTATGGATAAATTACTAGGGAGTGGTGTGCACCATAGTCGCACATGAATGTTTCGATTTCAGAAAGAGCAACCTGCATAGTCGCGTACTTGTCGCATAGTGGAATTACGCCAAATACTCTGAAAACAAGCTTGATAAGAACTAGTTTGCGCTTTTTAGGCGCAGTTAAAGCCAAAAAACGCTTTTTTAATAAAAAACTTATGCATGTTCTTGCCTACTTTTCAAAATGGGTACTACGCTTACTTCATATGTAAAAACGCAGCGAAATATAACGTTGTTACTTTTTAAAAGAGGTAACGCGCCATTGCTCTGTGTTTTAAAGAGATAGTTTTTGGCTTAACACCTGTGATTTTAAGCGGAGTGAGAAACTTCGAACTGTTAATAATGATAGGAAGCTAGCTGCTTCGTTCAACTGCCTTGTCTGAAAGAAGCAACCGGCAGTTGAATGTTCAGGGTGAAACTAAGCCGCGCGTAATTCTCAAGGAGAGTTTTTTGTCAGCTAACAACACATCTTCAAATCAGCAGAGCGCAGTAAACACTATATTTGCTATTTCAGGTATTGGAGTTATCGCTTCGTGGGTGCTCTACTTTTCAGTATCGGCGTTAGCCGCTCTCGCTGTGCTAACCGGCGCAGTGGTGATTTGTGCCCTTATTCACTCAAAAAATAACAGCAAAAGCGACGAGATATACCCGACAGAGAATAGTGCTGAGGATATGGCGACAAGCAGAAATACTGATATTGAAAAAGCCAGTGAGGGGTTAAGTGTTTCACTTGGCACTTGTGACGCCAATTTATCAGACATCAAATCAACGCAAGATGACGCAGTAGAAACCTTGTCTCACGCCTTTAGCAGTTTGAAATCACTAGTTTCTCAACAAATTGAGTGTATTGAGGATTTGCTAAGTGTGGACGAAGCGCATACGCAGTCTTACTCCGACCGAATGCGCAATTTCGCCCGCGAAACCGATGGAACACTAACGCAATTCATTGATTCTACAGAACAGATGTCGTCGTCGACAAAGCACCTAATGGAGCAAGTGCAAACCATTCAACAGGCCATGCCTACGGTAATTGAAGCACTGAGTGGTATTGATGACATCGCTGCACAAACTAATTTACTTGCTTTGAATGCGGCTATAGAGGCGGCGCGAGCAGGTGAGGCTGGTCGTGGCTTCGCTGTTGTTGCTGATGAAGTCAGGGCGCTCTCAACTCGCTCCACTCAGTTTAGTGATGTGATTAAAACCCAGGTCGAGAACATAAGAAGTCTGGTAGATAAGCTCACAGACACTGCCGAATTTGTAGCGTCGCAGGATATTTCTCAGGTGGTTAATGCTAAATCACATATCAGTGAGCAGTTGTCTGAGATTATCAAGAAAGCGGAGGCTGACCTTGTAACCACTAAACAGATTGAAGACATTGGCTCTCAGCTTGACGAGTCGATAAATGCGGCCATTCGGGGTATGCAGTTTGGCGATATCAACGGCCAACACATTCAGTATACCCAAGATATGATCAAGTTCATTTTAGAGCAGTTGGCGACGTTAGACGCCAAAAATATCGAGCGTTTCGTCAGTGCATTAAACGAGTACCAAAAAGGACTCGCTGCGAAAGGGAAAAATGACCACAACCCTGTGTCTGCAACATCTATGGACGCTGGGGAAGTCGAATTGTTCTAGCTAAGCAAGGAACAGGAAGCACAGTCAGTAATGACCTACTTTGGAGAAGTGAGCATATGAGCAAACACATTCTAGTTGTTGACGATTCAGTATCCATTCGTCAGATGGTAGAAATGACCCTAAAAGGTGCGGGCTATACCGTTACGACAGCCCAAGACGGGCAAGATGCGTTAGATAAATGCAAAAGTCAGCAATTTAATTTTGTTTTAACCGATCAGAATATGCCACGAATGGATGGCCTTACGCTTATAAAAAATTTGCGCGGTTTGGGGACTTACAGCAGAACGCCTGTTGTTATGCTTACTACAGAAGCAGGCGACGATATGAAAGCAAAAGGTAAAGCCGCTGGCGCCACAGGCTGGATGGTAAAGCCTTTCGATCCAAACAAGCTTCTTGATGTAACGAAGCGCGTGCTGGGCTAAATCGCCCACCCACTCCTAAAATCTGGAAGGATTCGGAATGAGCATCGATATAGAACAGTTTCATGGCGTGTTTTTCGACGAGAGCGATGAGCATCTCGACGATATGGAACAGCTATTGATGAGTTTAGATGTTGAATCCCCTGATCCTGAAGAGCTAAATAGCATTTTTCGCGCTGCCCATTCGATTAAAGGTGGCAGCGGTATTTTCGGTTTTGATGCGTTGATGAATTTAACGCATGTGATGGAAAACTTGTTAGATAAAGCCCGCAACAATGAGCTTAGTGTTACCGCTGACATTGTAAATGTGCTTTTAGAAACTCTCGATGTTTTAAAAGACACGCTTAACGCCTACCGCGATGAGACCCCCGTACCAGAAGACAGTATTGCCGAGCGCATTAAAATTCTAAATGGCGTAATCAACGGTCAATCTACAGACGCAGCCTCAGGCGATGGTGACGATGCTTCAGAAGTAAGCGTGAATGCGCAAAACGAAAGCGCTCAGGACGACAGCTTTGGTTTCTTTGACGATGAGCCTAATAGTGCTATTGAAGCCGCTGACGACAGTTTTGGTTTTTTCGACGACGAACCAGTTAACGAAGCGCTCTCTCACGGCGACAACACTAAAAGTGAAAATAATGACGATGACGGCTTTGGCTTCTTCGATGATGAAATATCGAATAATACAGTCGGCGCACAAACTGCAACGACTAAAGCCGAAACAGCTGAAGTAGAGCAGGGTTTCGGTTTTTTCGAAGACGCACCGTCAGCTACCAATATCAATACTTCCCTAGAAATTGCGAGTAGTAATAACGCGCAAAGCGCGAGTACTCAATTAAATACAGCAACAACATCTAACAATGATAAAGCGCCAACAAGTGGCGTTGCCCCCACGACAACACAAGCCAAAACGCCACCAAAACCGCCAGCGAAAAAGAGCACCGCCCGTGAATCGGCCTCTATTCGTGTAGACACCACTAAAATTGATGCCATGGTTAACTTAGTCGGAGAGCTGGTTATCACCCAGTCTATGCTGTCTATGATAGGGCAAGACGTTGAAGGGCAAGTTGGCGAACGGTTGCAGCTAGCTATTGATGAGCTGCAGCGAAACACCCGGGAAATTCAAGAATCAGTGATGTCTATGCGCATGCTCCCGCTAACCGCAACCTTTAATCGTTTTCCGCGTTTAGTAAGAGATTTGGCAGGTAAGTTAGGTAAACAGGTAGAACTGGTGCTCCAGGGAGGCAGCACGGAAATTGATAAAAGTTTAATTGAAAAGATCGTCGACCCCCTTACCCATCTCGTTCGCAACAGCATCGATCACGGCATAGAAATGCCCGACAAACGCGTCGCTGCTGGCAAACCAGAGAAAGGCACGGTTATTCTAAGTGCCGAGCAGAAAGGCGGTAGCATTATTATCAGCATTATTGATGATGGCGGTGGTCTTCACCGCGACAAAATTCTCGATAAAGCGCGAAGTAACGGGCTCACCGTATCTGATGACATGCCTGATTCAGAAGTATGGCAGCTTATATTCCAACCTGGGTTTTCAACTGCCGAAGCCATTACCGATGTATCGGGAAGAGGGGTAGGTATGGATGTGGTGCGCCGCAATATCGAATCGATTGGCGGTCGTATCGATATCGAGTCTAGCGCCGGTGAAGGTTCAGCGTTTTTCATTCACCTGCCGCTTACGCTAGCCATAGTTGATGGCATGTGTGTGTCGGTGGGTAAGCAAATCTTCGTGATCCCACTTTTAAATATTATTGAATCCTTCCAGCCTACTAAGCAGCAGCTGAAGACCTTGGGCAACGACACCGTTCTCTATATACGAGATCAATACTGGCCTTTGGTGCCCCTCTACGACTTCATGGAAGTAGAGGATGCCGCGCTTTCTCCCACAGAAGGCATTGTGGTGTTGCTTGAAAGCAGTAAAAAACGCTTTGGTGTTTTGGTTGATGCACTCGTCGGTCAGCAGCAGGTGGTGATTAAAAGCTTAGAAGAGCACTACCGTAAGGTGGCTGGAATAGCGGGGGCAACCATTATGGGCGACGGAAAAGTCGCACTTATTATCGATGCAGACTCCATTGCTACAACGTATACCTCCAGTCAAATAGAGGAGTTACTTTCATGAGTGAAACTGCCTTGCATCAAGCGGTTACCGGCGGACAGGACAAAGAATATTTAAGTTTTGTGCTTGGCGATGAGCATTACGCCTTGGACATTACCACAGTAAAAGAAATTAGAGGGTACGAACAAGTCACTAAGATTGCGAATGCGCCAGCCTTCATAAAAGGCGTGATTAATTTGCGTGGTGACATCGTTCCTATCGTGGACTTGCGCATTAAGTTTAACGTAGGCGAGGCCACATATAACGACTTCACAATAGTGATAATGCTGAACATTCAAGAGCGTATTGTTGGCATCGTGGTAGATGGTGTATCCGATGTTATTCGCTTGTCTGAAGAACAAGTACTTCCGCCACCAGAGTTTGGCGTAGCTTTTGACAGCAGGTATCTACACGGCTTAGCTGATGTAGATGAAAACATGGTCATTCTGGTGAACATAGAAAGCTTAATAACCAGCGAAGAGCTGGGTTTAGTCGCACCTGAGAGCGTAAAAGACGACGCGTAGTTACAAGGTCCTTCACTAAACGGAAACACCTGACATTGGGAAATATTAGTTATGGGCGTATTTAATTTTCTGAACGGCGAAGAGTTAAAAATAGCGAAGCACGACTCGCTATTGAAGTCGAATATCCTAAAGGCCAGTGCCTCAAACTTGTTGGTTATCGACAAGTCGGGGGTTATTCACTACCACACTCCCGCATTCCTGCGAATGACAAAGGCCTACCCTAAGGACTTTACTGTCAACGATGGTGAGTCTTCACTATCAGGAAAGCACATAGACGACATTGCAAATGGGGCAAGCGCTTCAGAAAACCTGTCTTATTTACTTACCCATACTTCGGGCGATAAGCACCTCGTTTCTCTTGCTGAGCACGGCTTTTGTGTAAGTGCATCTACAATAACGATAGACGAGAATGGCACTCAGCTTTATGTCACCGAGTGGCAGGACAACACTGAAAATAAACGCAACAAAGGTATGGTCGATGCCATTATGCGAAGCCAGGCGGTGATATCGTTTACGACAGACGGAGAAATCTTGTCGGCCAACGATAACTTTTTATCCGCAATGGGCTATAGCGAAAGTGAAGTGGTGGGAAAGCATCATCGCATTTTTGTCGACAGTGATTATGCTCAAAGCGAAGAGTACCAGCAGTTTTGGAAAAAGCTAAAAAGCGGCGACGTACACAGCGGTGAGTTTTGCAGAATAAACAAGCAAGGCGAAGAGGTGTGGATCCAAGCGACCTACAATCCAGTATTTGATGACAACGGTGACGTAGATTACATCATCAAGTTTGCCTCTGATATTACAGCGCAAAAACAAAGAAATGCCGATTACGAAGGACAGATTACTGCCATTAATAAGTCACAGGCCGTTATTGAGTTTGATCTAGAAGGTAATATTCTTAACGCCAACGAAAACTTCCTCGCCGCAATGGGTTACAGCCTTTCTGAAATTAAAGGGCAGCATCACAGCATGTTTGTTGACCCAAGCTATAAGTTAAGCGCTGAATATGCTGCTTTTTGGCAAAGCTTAAAAGCCGGAGAGCACAGTGAGGGTGAGTATAAACGCATTGCAAAAGGTGGCAGAGAAATATGGATCCGCGCATCGTACAACCCCATTTTCGACAGCTCGGGTAAGCCATTTAAAGTCGTTAAATTTGCCACCGATGTAACGCAAGACAAGTTAAAAAATGCGTATTTCGAAGGGCAAATTAACGCTATCAGTAAATCTCAGGCTGTGATCGAGTTTGATGTCGACGGCACTATCATTACTGCTAACGACAACTTCCTCAACACCATGGGCTACCGACTAGACGAAATCAAAGGTAAACATCACCAACTATTTGTGGATGAAGAAACCAGGCAGTCAGAGTCGTACCAGCGTTTTTGGTCTGAACTTAAAGAAGGTAATTTCTTCTCAGGAGAATTTAAGCGCGTAAGCAAAGCAGGAAAAGCCGTTTGGATCCAAGCTTCTTACAACCCTATAGAAGACATGAATGGCAACCCGTTTAGGGTGGTCAAATACGCGACTAACATTACCGAAGAGAAGTTGAAAAACGCCTACTTTGAAGGTCAGTTAAATGCCATTAGCAAGTCACAGGCCGTCATTGAGTTTGACCTTGAGGGGGTAATTTTAAACGCAAACAGCAACTTCTTAGCCGCGATGGGATATACCCTAGATGAAGTGAAAGGAAAGCATCACAGTATTTTTGTGGACCCTGCTTTCAAAAACAGCCCTGAATACGCAGCGTTCTGGGAGCAATTGCGCCAAGGTGTTTATGCTAGCGGAGAATACAAGCGTTTCAACAAGTCAGGAAAACCAGTTTACATTCAAGCCTCTTACAACCCAATCCTAGACCAAAACGGCACGCCGTTTAGAGTCGTTAAATATGCCACGGACGTGACAGGAAGAACCTTAGCGGTAGAAAGTATTAAGTCTATTATGGCAAGTCTGACAGACGGTGATTTACTGAAAACGATAGAAGAGCCATTAGAAGGTGACTTTAAGGTGCTTGGCGAATCTATTAATCACTTTATTGGTGAACTGCGCGACACCATAGTAAAAATTCACACCGCTGTGGAAACCATCGATACGGCTTCAAATGAAATCGCCACCGGCAACGCCGATTTGTCTAGTCGTACCGAGCAGCAAGCGTCTAGCTTAGAAGAAACAGCGTCAGCCATGGAAGAGTTAACGGGCACAGTGAAGCTGAACGCAGAGAATGCCGATCAAGCAAAAGGCTTGGCAAGCCAGGCATCAGAAGTAGCATCAGAGGGCGGAAAAGTCATTGAGCAAGTAGTGCATACCATGGGTGAAATTAACGACTCTGCCCAGCGTATATCTGACATCATCGGCGTTATTGATGGCATTGCTTTCCAAACTAACATACTCGCACTGAACGCAGCAGTTGAAGCTGCAAGAGCGGGCGAGCAAGGTCGCGGGTTTGCCGTTGTTGCCTCTGAGGTGAGAACGCTGGCGCAGCGCTCTGCCGAGGCGGCAAAAGACATAAAGGCGCTAATTTCTGCGTCGGTCGATAAAATTGGTGATGGCAACGTGTTGGTGAATAAGTCTGGGGAAACCATGGCCAACATCGTCACTGCAATTAAACGCGTTAACGACATTATGTCAGAAATTGCTGCGGCATCGTCTGAGCAAGCCACCGGAATACAGGAAGTGAGCAATGCGGTGGTGCAAATGGACGAAATGACTCAGCAAAATGCTGCGTTAGTTGAACAAGCAGCAGCGGCTGCAGACAGTATGAGACAGCAATCGGGTGAACTAGCCCAACGGGTGTCTGTGTTCAAAGTGGGAAGTAGTCGCAAGCCCACTCAGAATGCTGACATTCAGTCGCTAAACGGCAGCAAAGCATTACCTAAAGAGCGTGAAGTGCCCAAGCAGCGAATGAAAGCGCTGAACCCAGCGGCACCAGATGCGTCAGATTGGGAGGCGTTTTAGTGTATGACCGCTCTACAAAGCACGGATGCGCAAAGGGAATTTCCATATAGCCGAAGAGATTTTGAACGGGTTAAAAGCCTGCTGTTTAAACAAGCCGGAATTAACTTAGCTGATTCAAAAGATGCGATGGTATACAGCCGCCTTGCCAGGCGGCTACGTGCACTAGAGATACACAGCTTTAAAGAGTACTTAGCGTATGTAGGAAGCTGTAAAGATGAAATGGAACACTTCATTAATGCGCTCACCACTAACCTCACGGCATTTTTCAGAGAGCCACATCACTTTGACGCACTTGCCAATTACCTGACAAAGCGACCTCAAACCAAGCGTATTTGGTGTGCCGCAAGCAGCACTGGCGAAGAGCCTTATAGTATTGCAATGACAGTGGCGTCGGTGTTTGGCACTTTTACCCCTAATGTACAAATACTTGCCACTGATATCGACAGTAAAGTTCTGCAAAAGGCTCGGGAAGGAGTGTATGCCCAAAACAGTATCAGTCAGCTGTCTTACGATTATAAAACGCAATTTTTCTATAGGGGAAAAGGCGCACAAACCGGAAGAGTAAGAGTAGTGGATGAGCTGAGAAAAATGGTGCAGTTCGAACCACTAAATTTGATGTCGCCAAACTGGTGTGTAGATTCGCCAGTGGACGTGATTTTTTGCCGTAACGTCATGATTTATTTCGATCGACCCACGCAGCGCAAAATTTTAGCGCGAATGGTTAAAATGATGTGCAATGACGGGATGTATGTCGCAGGGCACTCTGAGAACTTCACGATGTATCCTGAACTGGTCGCTCCCATGGGGAAAACCATTTATCGGCCAGTCGTTTAAAAGGAATTTGCAGTATGAGTCAGGACGAAAACCCCATTCGATACTTTGATAACCGCCTTCAAAAAGAAGCCGTTAAACTTTTGCCGGGTCAGTATTATGCCACTGCTTCAGACAAAGCGCTGGTAACCATTCTTGGTTCTTGCGTAGCAGCGTGTATTTTCGATCAAGAAAAGAAGATTGGCGGTATGAATCACTTTATGTTGCCGGACCTCAACTTCACCACCAATCTCGACACTTGCCTAGCCACAAAGTACGGTGTACACGCCATGAACATGTTAATTGATCAGCTTGTGCACCTTGGCGCACGGCGAAATAAGTTGATGGCTAAAGCATTCGGGGGAGGAAAGGTGCTTCCTGGGTTTGTGCAGCAAGACATTGGACGAGTAAACGCTGAATTTGTCTTGGAGTATTTGGATGACGCGAACATACCGTTAATAAGTAGTGATTTAATGTCTACTTATGCTCGCAAAATTTATTACTTTCCTGCCGACGGTAATGTTTATATGAAGCGTATTCGCGAGTTTAACAATGCTACCCTCTACGAGCGCGAATCTACCCACCGGGTTCTACTTTCTGAACAAGCTAAGACGGGTGTAATTTCATTTTCGGAACAGTCACATGCCTATAAAAGTCCTCGTAGTTGATGACTCTGCGTTAATCCGCCAAATTCTTTCAGAAATAGTAACCCGTGATCCAGGTTTAACGCTTGTGGGTGCGGCGCCGGATGCTTATGTGGCGAAGCGAATGGTGCAAGAGTTCAGGCCAGACGTTATTACTCTGGACATTGAGATGCCGAAGGTAGACGGGCTACGTTTTCTAGAAGTAATGATGAAGGCGATGCCAACCCCTGTTGTGATGATATCTACGCTGACTGAAAGAGGTGCCGACGCAACACTGCGTGCGCTCGAACTAGGCGCTGTGGATTTTATGGCAAAGCCAAAGCTCAGCGTAGCGCAAGGTATGGCTGAATACGCGGCGGTTATTGTTGAAAAGATAAAAGCAGCAGCGCATTCGAGGTTAGGCCAACCAACGCAAACACGCTGCACAAAACATGCTTCTATGCGCTACACAGGAACCGAAAAGTTAATTGGTATAGGCGCATCAACTGGGGGAACCGAAGCAATAAAAGACGTTATCATGCATTTTCCCCGCAATGCACCGGCCACCATTATTTCCCAACACATGCCTCCAGGGTTCACAACCACCTACGCCAAGCGGCTCGATAGCCTTTGTGAAATAACCGTGAGAGAAGCGCACGGAGGGGAGCGTTTATTGCCTGGATTTGCATACTTGGCACCAGGTAATAAACATTTAAAAGTAGAGCGTAGCGGCGCTGACTATCGTTTAACCCTTGATGATGGCCCCAAGGTATCGGGACACAAGCCCTCTGTTGATGTGATGTTTGACTCGCTGGCTGAGCATGCTGGCGCAAACGCGGTGGGTGTGCTGCTTACAGGCATGGGACGGGATGGAGCAAAAGGGCTTAAGAGTATGCACACGAAAGGCTCTGTTACGTTTTGTCAGGATGAAAAAACCTGCGTTGTTTACGGTATGCCTAAAGTGGCTGTAGAAATGAAAGCCGCTAGTTTTATCAAGCCGTTAGAAGATATCTCAGATGCAATTCTAGATACGCTAGAAGCATTGGGCGCGGGCTCGCGCCTTTAATCTTAATGCAATGCCCACAGTGCTGAACTATTGAAGTTTTTTAGTCTAGCGCAATGCTGATGATCGGGTGTCGCAAATGTCACCAAAGTAATAAGTTAACAAAAATATTCAAAAGTATAATTGTTGAAGCTGGAAACTTGACCATAATTTGATTGTGTTTCGTACATCCGTTAACGCGGTAGTAACAATTGAGGTGGGATTGTGGTCGCTATTGCAGCAAATTATCTGGATAACTTTTTCTCTAATAAGAGCAACGCGTTCATTATTGCGTTTCTTATGATGTTGGCGAGTTGGAGTCTGGCTTTCACCTCGATAGCGCACTTGGGGCTTGCTATCAGCTCTGTTTGCGTTTTATTTTTGCTTTTCGTACTTCTCAAAGTGACAAAGGGTAATCAGGACTCTGCAGCCAATAGCACAAGCACGCCATCACAAGATTTTTCATATTCAAACACAAACTCGTTAGCCAATGACGCTATGGGTGTTGCTGTATCTGAAGCAAGCAGCATACTGACGATCACCTCATCAAACCTGGCCGACATATTCTCAACACAAAATGACGCGGTTGCCACATTAAGCGACTCGTTTATTTCGCTACAAACCCTTCTAGGCCAACAAGAAACTAGCATCAATAATCTGCTGACAGATGATGACGACAGCGACTGTGCCTATGCCGATAAAATGCGGACATTTGCTTCTGATACTGACATCACACTAACGCAATTCATCGCCTCAACAACTGAAATGACCGAGTCTACAAGGGCGTTAGAAACCCAAGTACAAACCATTCAGCAGGCCATGCCTACTGTCATTGAGGCGTTAAGTGGTATTGATGATATTTCTTCTCAGACCAATCTTTTGGCGCTAAACGCTGCCATTGAAGCAGCGCGTGCTGGTGAAGCAGGACGCGGTTTTGCTGTTGTTGCCGATGAGGTCCGTGCGCTATCTACCCGTTCTACACAGTTTAGCGACGTTATAAAAACGCAAATAGAAAACATCAAATCGCTCATCGATAAACTAACGGAAACTGCAGAAGTGGTTGCTTCTCAGGACATTTCTCACGTGGTCAATGCGAAAGACGCCATTAGCGAGCAGCTAAAAGGCATTATCAAAAAAGCCGAAGCCGACATAGAGGGCGCAAGTGAGCTTGAAGCTATTCGCCAACAACTTGCAGACTCAACTGCTGCCGCTATTCGCGGCTTACAATTTGGCGATATTAACGGTCAAAACCTAACCTACACCCGCGAGGTTATTGATTTCATTGTGTTGCAGCTTTCAGAACTAAGCCCTGAGTCTGCGACAAAAGTGAAAGACAACCTAGCTAACTACCAGATTTCGTTGACGGAAAAAGGGCAAGCAGATCACAACCCTGTTTCGTCAACGTCAATGGACGCAGGTGACGTAGAACTTTTTTAACAGCAAAAATAAATAGTTACACAACGATGTGTGATTAACCCTGACATTTTTATAGGTGATTGAGTTATGAGTAAAAGCATACTGATTGTGGACGACTCTGTGTCCATCCGCCAGATGGTAGAAATGACCCTTAAGTCAGCGAACTACAACGTTACTACTGCACAAGACGGCCAAGATGCGTTGGACAAATGCCAAGGCGCGCGTTTCGACTTCGTGCTTACCGATCAAAACATGCCTCGCATGGACGGATTAACGCTTATCAAATCGCTCAGAGGTTTAGCGAACTTCAAGTCGACGCCAATTGTCATGCTGACCACTGAAGCCGGTGATGACATGAAAGCAAAAGGCAAAGCCGCGGGAGCAACCGGATGGATGGTGAAACCTTTCGACCCCAATAAGCTACTTGATGTGATGAAGCGCGTTCTAGGTTAAGAGAGTCGGTTTGAATACGGTAAATGGGAGTCAGTCATGACCATTGATGTAAACCAATTTCACGGTGTGTTTTTTGACGAGAGTGATGAGCATCTCCAAGATATGGAGCAGTTGCTCATGACCTTGGATGTGGATGCGCCCGACCCCGAAGAGCTGAACAGTATCTTTAGAGCGGCGCACTCTATCAAAGGCGGCAGTGGGATTTTCGGGTTCGATGCACTAATGAATCTGACTCACGTAATGGAGAATTTGCTCGACAAAGCCCGAAACCAGGAAATTCAGGTTACGGCAGACATCGTCGACATATTTTTGCAAACCCTTGATGTATTGAAAGACACCTTATCGGCATATAAAGAACAAACAGATCTTCCCCAAGAACAAATTGATGCAAGTATAAAAGTCCTTGAAGATACCCTCGCAAGTGCGTCAGGACAAATGCCACAAAACGCAGAAGAAACATGTGATCAAACTGCTCAAGGTGAAGCTAATACAGACAACGAGATTGATGGATTTGGATTCTTTGATGAAGACGAGACTGGATCTCAAGAAACCAATTTAGAAAGTTCTCAAAGTCAAAATATCTCAGATGACATTGAAGGCTTCGGACTTTTCGAAGATGAAGCAGCATCAGAAGAGACGCAGGCTAAAGGTGAAGCGAATACCAAGGTCGGCATAGCTGATGAGGGCTTTGGCTTTTTCGAACCCGACACCCTTCCTGTAAAAACAGACGCTACTGAAACTTCTTCGCAACAAGTTACACCAAAACAACCTATTGTGAAGCCCGTTAAAACCAAGCCAAAAGCAGCGACGAAAGAGGCAGCATCAATTCGTGTCGATACCACAAAAATCGATGCGATGGTTAATCTGGTCGGCGAACTCGTGATTACTCAATCCATGCTTTCAAACGTGGGGCAGGAAGTTGAAGGGCAAGTCGGAGAGCGCCTACAGCTTGCTATAGACGAGTTGCAGCGCAATACCCGTGAAATTCAAGAATCAGTCATGTCTATGCGCATGTTGCCGGTAAATATGACGTTTAACCGCTTCCCTCGTGTGGTACGTGATTTGTCTTCGAAGCTAGGCAAAAAAGTGGATTTGGTGATTCAAGGTGGTAACACCGAAATAGATAAGAGCCTTATCGAAAAACTGGTCGACCCGCTTACGCATTTAGTGAGGAACAGTATCGATCACGGTATAGAAAGTCCTGAAAAACGCCTTGAAGCTGGCAAAGCCGAAAACGGCACAGTTATCTTAAGTGCAGAGCAGAAAGGTAGCAGTATCATCATTGGTATTATCGACGATGGAGCCGGTTTAAACAAAGCACGCATTGTAGAGAAAGCCACACAAAACGGCCTCACGGTTACGCCAGATATGCCCGACAGTGAAATTTGGCAGCTTATCTTTCAAGCGGGCTTTTCGACTGCTGCAGAAGTTACTGATGTGTCGGGCAGAGGTGTCGGCATGGATGTGGTTCGCAGAAACATCGAGTCTATTGGCGGGCGCATTGAAATTGAATCATCGCAGGGTGAAGGCTCTGCGTTTTATATCCACTTACCACTCACGCTCGCTATCGTAGACGGCATGTGTGTATCGGTTGGCGATCAAATTTTCGTTATCCCACTACTTAACGTTATCGAATCATTTCAACCCACATCATCTCAAGTGAAAACCCTTGGCAATGACAAAGTACTGTGGATTAGAGACCAGTACTGGCCGCTGGTGTCACTTACTCAACTTATGCAGGTAGACGACGGCATCACTGAGCCAACCAAAGGCATCGTCGTGCTACTAGAAAGCAGTAAGAAGCGCTATGGCGTGCTGGTGGATTCGCTTGTGGGTCAACAACAAGTCGTAATTAAGAGCCTTGAGCAACATTACAAAAAAGTAGCAGGGATCGCAGGTGCAACCATTATGGGGGATGGCAAGGTAGCCATGATTTTGGATGCAGACTCGGTGGCTACTAACTGTACAAATGTTCCAAATGAAGAGGTTTCACTATGAGCGAAGCAGCCTTACAACAAGCCGTTAGCGCATCGAAAGAGAACGAATTCTTAAGTTTTGTCTTGGGCGAGGAGCACTATGCCCTTGATATCACAACCGTGAAGGAAATTCGTGGTTACGAACAGGTTACCAAAATTGCCAATGCGCCAAACTTCATTAAAGGCGTGATAAACCTTCGTGGCGACATTGTACCTATCGTCGACTTACGCATTAAGTTCAACGTAGGTGAAGCCACTTATAACGATTTTACTATCGTCATTATGCTTAACGTTCACGAGCGGATCGTTGGCATTGTGGTAGACGGCGTATCTGACGTCATTCGCCTTTCCGAAGAAGACATGCTGCCGCCACCAGAGTTCGGTGTGGCGTTCGATAGCAAGTACCTTCACGGACTGGCCGATGTCGATGAGCACATGGTTATTTTAGTCAATATTGAAAGCTTAATTACAAGTAACGAATTGGGTTTAGTTGAAACAAAAGCACAAGTGGTTGAGGGCTGAGAAAATGGGAATTATGACGTGGTTAGAAGACTTCACAAAAGCAACGGACGTTAACCAAGCATTGAGAAATAAACAGGCACTTGATGCTACAACCTGTTGCATCATGATGGCCGATGCAGACAGAAATATTATCTATGCTAATCAGTCTGTAAAGTCGCTGCTCAAAGAAAATGAGAAGAAACTTCAGGCTGTACTCCCCAGTTTTTCTGCTGACAACTTGGAAGGTCAAAACATCGACCAGTTTCATCGCAATCCTTCGCATCAGCGCAATATCCTTGCTGAATTGAAATCGACAATGACCTCTACGATTAGCATTGGCGACTTGAACTTCAAACTCACCCTTACGCCGTTTTTTGACCAAGAGAATAACAATATAGGCACCATGGTTGAATGGGTTGATCAGTCAGAATTACTCATTAAAAGCACAATGCTTAATGTGTTGAATAATGCCCAGGCTGTTATCGAATTTAACGCCGATGGTGTTATCCAAAACGCGAACGACAATTTTCTTAATGCGCTTGGCTACAGCCTCAATGAAATTGTTGGCAACCATCACAAAATGTTTTGTGACGCACAATACATTCGCTCAGAAGAGTACGCCCAATTTTGGCGCGACCTCAAAGAGGGCAAGTCACAAAACGGCGAGTTTTGTCGATTCGACAAAATGGGGAAAGAGATTTGGATCCAAGCCACCTACAACCCGGTTTTCGATGGCGAAGGTAAAGTTATTCGCGTTGTGAAATTCGCCACCGACATCACTGCATCTAAGTTACGCAATGCCTATTTCGAAGGACAAATAGACGCAATAAACAAAGCGCAGGCCGTTATTGAATTTGACCTTGAGGGCAAAATTTTAAACGCCAACGAGAATTTCACAAACACGGTTGGCTACAGCCTAGATGAAATTAAAGGCAAGCATCACAGTATGTTTGTGGAAGATGAGTATAAGCGCAGTGTTGAGTACAGTCAGTTTTGGGAACAGTTGCGCCAAGGCGTGCAGTTCACTGATGAATTTAAGCGCGTGGGCAAAGGTGGGAAAGAAGTTTGGATCCAAGCGTCTTATAACCCTATTTTGGATCAAAACGGTAGACCTCACCGTGTGGTGAAATATGCCATTGATATTACTGGTAGAAAACAGGCCATTAGCGATATCAAAACCGCCATGAATGAATTGGTTCAGGGTAATTTAGATTGCCGCATTGAGCATGAGTTCGAGGGTGAATTTAAAGAGCTTGGCACGTCAATCAACCGCTTTATCGACGATATGCGTCGCATTATCGGTTCTATCAGTGATGTGATGACCCGCTTATCTGGCGGTGATTTAACGGCAGAGCTTGATGAACAGTTCGAGGGTGAATTCCAAGTACTAGGCGATGCTATCAATCAATTCGTTAGTGAAATGTCTGGCACTATCGGTTCAATTTACCAAGCAGTAGAGACAATCAATACGGCCTCGTCTGAAATTGCCACGGGGAATTCAGACCTATCAAGTCGTACCGAACAGCAGGCGTCTAGTCTTGAAGAAACGGCGTCGAGCATGGAAGAGCTTACCGGTACCGTCAAGCTCAACGCTGAAAATGCGGAACAAGCCAATAGCTTAGCGTCTCAGAGCTGTGAAATCGCGTCGCGGGGCGGTGAGCTAATCCGTCAGGTTGTGGACACCATGTCGTCTATCAACGAGTCTGCGCAGGAAATTTCAGACATCATCGGCGTAATCGACGGCATCGCATTCCAAACTAATATTCTGGCATTAAACGCTGCCGTAGAAGCTGCACGAGCAGGTGAGCAGGGCCGTGGCTTTGCGGTAGTTGCGTCAGAGGTACGAAGCCTGGCTCAGCGTTCTGCCGAAGCAGCAAAAGAAATCAAAGAGCTTATATCAGACTCGGTAAGCAAGATTGATGGCGGTAACAAACTCGTCAATCAGTCAGGCGACACCATGGAAGAAGTGGTGACTTCCATTAAGCGAGTTAACGACATTATGTCGGAAATTGCAGCGGCAAGTTCTGAGCAAGCTTCTGGAATTGAAGAGGTAAGTAAAGCCGTTGTGCAAATGGATGAAATGACGCAACAAAATGCAGCGCTGGTGGAAGAGGCTGCGGCTGCCGCAGAAAGTTTGCAGCAGCAAGCGGGAAGTTTATCTGAACGCGTATCAGCATTTAACATTGGTGATAAAGCGATGGTCAGTGAAGAAAAAACAATAAAGGTTGCATCAGTAAACAAGAATAAACACGTTGCACCGGTTACAGCAATTAAAACGCAAAAGAAACTGGCTCCAAAAGTACCAAGCAGTGACGATTGGGAGTCGTTCTAAAAAAGCGAAGGCGAATTCTTGAAAAGGAATTCGCCTTTTTTATTACACGGCATTTAGTTTGACGCTTTTAGAACAGAGCGTCGCAAATCAGGTGGATGGAATAATGGGCGTATTTAATATATTTCATAATGAAGAGTTAGTAGCGGCACAAAGTCTTTCACGGTTTCAAGAGCAAGCGCTAAGCGAAAGTACCGCATGTTTGATGTTGGTCGATGCCGAGGGAACGATCACCTTCGCCAACAAAGCATTTTATGCTTTAGCCAACGAGCACCAAACGCAGTTCGAGCGTGTTTTACCAGGTATTAATTTTCAAGGCCTGACGGGCTCTACTATGGCAGCGTTTTTCGCCAACAATAGCGACCTGAATTTGCGTTACAAAAGCTGTGATAGCAGCGATACCTTTTTACTGCCTGTGGGCGACTTACTCTTTACCCTTAAGTTATCTACCATTAAAAGTGTTGAAGGCGACAAGCTCGGCACTATGGTGGAATGGCTTAATGATCAGGAGCTGCAATATAAAACAGGTTTACTGGCAGGGTTAGATCGTTGCCAAGCCATTATTTCCTTTACGCCGGAGGGAATAGTAGAAGACGCCAATGAAAACTTTTTGAAGGTTACAGGCTATTCGAAAGAAGACATTGTTGGTAAGCATCATCGCCTTTTTGTATTGCCAGACTACGGCGTGTCTGAAGAATATAAATCATTCTGGGAATCGCTGCGAAACGGTGAGCACAGCAGCGGTGAATATTGCCGCGTAGCGAAAAACGGCGACAAAGTATGGATTCAAGCCTCTTACAACCCTATCTATGACAAGCTCGGAAATATTGTTCGGGTAGTAAAATTTGCTACCGATGTAACGGAGCAAAAACGCAAAAATGCAGACTACGAAGGCCAAATAAATGCCATTGACAAGTCCCTTGCTGTGATTGAGTTCGACCTTGAAGGCGTTATTCAAAACGCCAACGCAAACTTCTGCGCAACAACGGGATATGAGCTGAACGAAATCAAAGGTCAGCATCATAGTATGTTTGTTGAACCCAACTATAAAATGAGCCCTGAGTATGCAGCGTTCTGGCGTGACTTAAAGAAAGGTGAGTTTAAGTCAGGCGAATTCAAACGGGTAAAAAAAGATGGCAGTGAGCTTTGGATCCAAGCGTCTTATAACCCTATTTTTGACGAGTTCGGCCAGCCAATAAAAGTGGTGAAATATGCCTCTGATGTGACTGAACAGAAGCTACAAAACGCGTTTAACACAGGGCAAATAGACGCAATAAGTAAATCACAAGCGGTGATCGAGTTTGATACAAAGGGCAATATTCTCGTCGCCAACGATAACTTTCTGGCAACGGTTGGCTATTCCCTAGATGAAATTGAGGGCAAACACCACCGCATTTTTGTCACTAAACAAGAGCGAGAATCTGAACAGTACCAATCGTTTTGGAAAAAACTGGCAGAAGGCCAATTTTACTCGGGTGAATTTCACAGAATTGCGAAAGACGGCTCAGATATTTGGATTCAAGCGACCTACAATCCTATTTTAGACATGAGTGGGAATGTGGTTAAAGTGGTGAAGTACGCCAGTAATATCACCGAACAGAAAGTGAAAAATGCCTACTTTGAAGGGCAGTTAGCTGCAATAGGAAAGTCTCAGGCCGTCATAGAGTTCAATATGGATGGCATTATTCAGCACGCCAATGAAAACTTTCTAACTACGGTGGGCTACACCTTAGATGAAATCAAAGGTAAGCATCACAGCATGTTCGTCGACCCTGCTCACCGAGCAAGCCCAGAATACGCGGCGTTTTGGGATGCGCTACGCAGCGGCACTTTTTCTTCAGGTGAATATCGTCGATTGGGTAAAAACGGCAAAGAGATATTTATTCAAGCCACGTATAACCCTATTTTAGACCACAACGGTAAGCCTTTCCGTGTAGTTAAGTTTGCTACCGATATTACGGGTAGAACCCAAGCTGTTGATGAAATTAAACACGTAATGACCAAGCTGACTGAGGGCGACTTAACGGTCAACATTGAACATGCTTTAGACGGTGACTTTGCTGTGTTGGGCGAGGCCATTAATCAGTTCATCAACGAAATGCGAGGCACCATCACAAGTATTAACGAAGCAGTAGAAACCATTAATGTGGCGTCGGGTGAGATTGCAACGGGCAATGCTGACTTATCAAGCCGCACCGAGCAACAGGCATCCAGCCTGGAAGAAACTGCATCGAGTATGGAAGAGCTAACGGGAACCGTAAAACTCAACGCAGAAAATGCAGAGCAAGCGAATGGCTTAGCGGCACAGGCGAGTAAAATTGCTTCAGAAGGGGGGCAGGTTATAGGTGAAGTGGTGAAAACCATGACCCAAATCAACGACTCGGCACAAGAGATCTCTGACATTATTGGCGTTATAGACGGCATCGCTTTTCAAACTAATATTCTTGCTTTAAACGCAGCCGTTGAAGCTGCTCGCGCGGGCGAACAGGGGCGAGGCTTTGCGGTAGTTGCTTCAGAAGTAAGAAACTTAGCTCAGCGCTCAGCCGAAGCTGCTAAAGACATCAAAGAACTGATTTCCGACTCTGTTACTAAAATAGCCAGCGGTAACGAGCTGGTTGTGAAATCGGGTGACACCATGGCTGAGGTAGTAACTTCCATTAAGCGCGTAAACGACATTATGTCTGAAATTGCCGCTGCGTCTGCCGAGCAAGCGGCGGGCATTGAAGAGGTGAGCAAAGCGGTCATTCAAATGGATGAAATGACCCAACAAAATGCAGCACTGGTAGAAGAGGCTGCCGCCGCCGCGGACAGTTTGAAGCAGCAGTCGTTGCAACTTAATGAACGGGTATCGGTATTTGAAGTTGGAAAGGGCTTGTCAATGGAGCAAAAGCACATCGCTGCGCTCTCTCACACCGACTTCAAGCAGCCACGCGTAGCCTCAGTGATTAACAACGCGCCTCAAGCACAAGCATTGAAACCCGCACTGCCTGATGAAGCCGAGTGGGAGTCGTTCTAATGACAACGGTTCTTTCATCGCGTGATAGCACTCGGGAGTTCGCCTTTGAAAAGGCGGACTTCCACAAAGTGCAAAACATGCTTTTCAAAAAAGCAGGTATAAAGTTGTCAGACGCTAAAGAAGCGATGGTATACAGCAGATTGGCTCGGCGTATCAGAGCCCTTCAGCTCACAAGCTTTAACGATTATCTAGGCGTAGTTGATAAGTCTGAACCTGAGCTAGAGCAGTTCATCAATGCATTGACGACCAATCTTACGTCGTTTTTTCGCGAGCCACACCACTTCACTGCACTGGCTGAGCACTTAAAACAACATCCAGAAGTAACCACTATCTGGTGTGCTGCCAGCTCCACCGGAGAAGAGCCTTACTCTATTGCCATGGTCGTCGCAGAGGCGTTTGGAAGCTTCAAAACGCCTGTGAAAATCATTGCATCAGACATAGACAGTAAGGTACTGCAAAAAGCCAAAGCGGGTATTTATCCTTTAGCATCGATCGCGAAAATACCCGTCCAAAGACAAAAACAATTCTTCCATAAAGGTAAAGGTGCAAACGAGGGAAAAGTGAAAGTAGTGGATGAGTTAAGACATATGGTGCAGTTCAAAAAACTCAATCTTACCGATGCAAAGTGGGATGTAAAAGGTCCGCTCGATATCATTTTTTGTCGAAACGTAATGATTTACTTCGACAAGCCCACGCAATTAAACGTGTTACAAAGAATGGTGGGTATGTTAAAGCCTGCAGGACTTTATATGGCAGGGCATTCTGAAAACTTCAATATGTGTACTAATCTTGTGAGACCGGTAGGTAAAACTATATATCGCCCGGTTCATTAGGAGCACGTGTGGAATCTTGTAATTTCGAAGTACCTATTAGCTATTACGACAAACGTTTTTCTATCGACGCAGTAAAGCTATTACCTGGACAATACTTCGTAACAACACAAGATAAAATGTTGGTAACGGTATTGGGCTCGTGTGTGGCGGCATGTTTATACGACCCTGAAACGGGCATTGGCGGCATGAATCACTTTATGTTGCCTACAGTAAATAAAACTGCCAGTGAGTTCGAAAAAACACAAGGTATGGCTGCCAAATACGGCGTGCATGCCATGGAAATTCTTATCAACGACTTAGTGAAAGCCGGTGCCAATAAAGCCCGAATAAAAGCAAAAGTGTTTGGTGGTGGAAAAGTGGTGCCGTCCTTCGTGCAGCACGATGTTGGGAAGTTCAACGCAGAATTCGTAACAGACTTTTTAAGCACGGAAGGCATACCGATGTTGGCCAGTGACTTATGTGATGTTTACGCGCGCAAGGTTTACTTTTTTCCAAGCAACGGCAATGTCTTTATGAAACGAATTCACGAGCTTAATAACGCCACTATTATTGAAAGAGAAAGTCAGCATCGGTGGGAACTGTCAAGACGTGCACCTACCGGTAGCGTAGATATCTTCGAGGACTAACAATGACGATAAAAGTTTTGGTGGTAGATGACTCGGCACTGATCCGGCAAATTCTAAGTGAAATTATAAAAAGTGAGCCAGACATGGCATTAGTGGGTGCTGCTCCCGATGCTTTCGTGGCAAAAAAGCTGGTTCTAGAAAAGTCGCCAGATGTTATTACACTTGATATAGAAATGCCTAAAGTGGACGGATTACGCTTTCTAGAAGTGCTGATGAATGCGAGGCCAACGCCCGTAGTCATGATTTCTACGCTAACTGAAAAAGGCGCTGATGCCACGCTGAGGTCCTTGGAGTTAGGAGCTATCGACTTTGTTGCAAAGCCCAAAATAGGTGTGGCGCAAGGCATGGCAGACTATCACCAGTTGATTGTTGAGAAAATACGTACAGCTGCGCGCTCTAAAGTGAAAAAATCAGCGCCTTCGAAAGTGTCTACCGTGAGCAAAGTCAATTATTCGGGTACTGAGAAAATCATTGCAATTGGTGCCTCGACCGGTGGGACAGAAGCCATAAAAGAGGTGTTACGCACCTTTCCGGCGAACGCTCCTGCCACCGTGATCACACAACACATGCCAGCAGGGTTTACTTCGACTTACGCTAAACGACTAGATGCCGTGTGCCAAATGCAGGTCAAAGAAGCGAAAGGCGGAGAACGTTTACTACCAGGCCAAGCCTACCTTGCACCTGGCGATAAACACATGGAAATTGAAAGAAGCGGGGCTGATTACCGGATTAGATTGACCGATGGCGCGCGCGTATCGGGTCACAAGCCCTCGGTGGATGTGTTATTTAATTCTATCTGTAAAAGTGCTGGTAGCAATGCGTTAGGCGTTTTACTTACGGGCATGGGTAGCGACGGCGCAAGCGGCCTTCACGAAATGTTTAACGCGGGCTGCGAAACATTTTGTCAGGACGAAGCTAGTTGTATAGTTTTTGGTATGCCCAAAGTAGCCATAGAAAAGGGCGCCGCTAAGCGCGTAATAAGCCTAGATGATATGGGCAGAAGTGTTATGCAAACCGTAGAAAAGCTCTCGGCAGGTAGTCGCTTGTAAGTATAGTGAGTAAATACTTACAGAATGCAATTTCTGTCCTAAAACCTGTAAAAGGATTGTTATAACTTTTCTTGTTCCAGAAAAGCTAAGGTGTTTTAATAGCAACGCTTAATAGTGAGTAATGCTGCTGCAGAATGCTGTTGCTGTAGCCGATACTATGGATAGGCTCACTATTTAGTGCGTAAAAATATAAAAATCGATACGTAAGTGGAATGGTAAGGTAAATCATTGTCGACATAATAATATAAAAGACAATGGCTTATGTGCGTTAGCAAGAACAAGGTAGGCAAAGTTTTATTACTGCGTATGTTTTGTAGTACCTAACTAGAATAAAAGGCCTGCTATATTCCTTACAGATTTGAGAGCAAATATATGCTCATTCTTACGGTATGACACTAACCCGGGATTATAACGAGTAGTTGGGGACTCTTATGAAACAGCAAACGCTTATAGCAGTATCAGCTTTAATGTTTTCTTCTTCTGTTTTGGCTAATGGCGGCTTTGAACCGAATAAGAAAGCATGCGTGAACGTCGGAAAAGAAATCACTCGCGTAAGCACTGAAATGGACGCAGCTAAGTCAGGTATTCAGAAGTCATGGCTTAAGCGTCAATTAAGCGCACTAGAAACGAAACGCAATTCTTGCAGCACACAAGGTTTTAAGCCAAACCAGCCCGAGCTAGCAAAAGTTTAATTGTTTCGTATTTCGATTTGAAAAAAGTCTTACTTCGGTAAGACTTTTTTGTTTGCGCCTATTTATTTTGCAACTACGCTAGATTTGTAGCGGTCAGGCACAGCGAGGTCGTTGTGCCCTCACACAGAACCCGTTACAAACTTATCATTTCGATAAGCGCAGTAAGCGAAGCAATGCTGTGATCGGGAGCAAGCCCTAACGGGTACACCATTTTTCCCGAGCGCTCTACGAATACGGTTTGCATACCTGTCGCCTTAGCACCACTTACATCCCAACCATGAGCCGCCACCATCATGGCATCTTCGTTCTTTACGTTAGCCTGCTGACAGGCCCAGTGATAAACCGCAGCATGTGGTTTGTAGGTACGTACACTTTCCACACTTAATACATGGGAAAAATAGGGCTTAATATTGGCAAACTCAAGCTGTGCGTCTAGTCCGGCTTTAGACGAGTTTGAAAGCGCGACCAAGGTTACACCAGCACTTTGAAGCGCCTTTAATGTAGGAACAACATCGTCGTGCGCTGGCAATCGGGTAATATGCTGTTTGATGGTATCTTTTGCGGTAGCCTCATCAACAGAGATATCCTTACTGTGAGCTACCATGGTAAGCGCTGCGGCTCCAATATCAATGAAATCGTGAAACTGTCCAGACGCAACATCCACTAAACTGTGATGCAATAGGTTAGCAAACCATAAGTCTACCAGTGTCTCATCGCCGTTTAGCACCGACGCTAAGCCTGTTTTTATGGCCTGCATGTCTAGTAGTGTTTCATTAATATCGAAGAAAATAACCTTTGGCGTCACGATTCACCTTCCTATAGTTGATGATAGTAAACGGTACGTTTCGTTTTTAGCTTGTTCGTTGCTTATACCACTGTAAAACAGAATTGGTTTTGCTAAAGCACATTACGACCAATGTCGATGAATTAACGCTGACAGGATGTAAGAAGAATCTAACAAGAAAGGGGGGCAAGAAAAGGCTGCAATAGCGTCATAAACCCTGAACGAAATATATTGAGAGAAACGAACAACAAAAAGCCGGCACTAAGGCTAATGCCGATCAGTTAAGAATATTTTCCTGATCGGTTGACCGATCGTTTTAAGACTTCAAAATCCGATATCAGTCT
>NZ_JAYMEU010000035.1:0-49752 GCF_037029575.1 Alteromonas sp. CH_MED4-4
ATATATGGCAGCAATGAATCACGTTATTAAATCAACACGGTGTCTTGCAATCGGAGAGGGTCCATATATGGTATAACGGAGCAAGCAACTAACTAAAAAGACCAGCAATTGATGCTGGCCTTTTTTAGTTTGCGATTGCTTCTGTAAACTCATATGTAAATCGAGCTAAAGAAGCTTTTGTAGTCGTTATTTATTCTTTTCAAAATGTTCGAAGTCAACATCTTCCTGCTTCAAACCGGCTTTAGGATCGTTATAAACGCTTTCGTCCAGTGCTCCTTCGCTTTTAGCTACAATGCACGACACCATACAGTCGCCTGTAATGTTTACCGCAGTGCGTGTCATATCCAGCAGTCTGTCTACACCGATAATAAGTGCGATCCCTTCAACCGGTAGGTTCACTTGCTGCAATACCATAGCTAGCATGATAAGGCCCACACCTGGCACACCGGCGGTTCCGATAGAAGCAAGGGTAGCGGTAAGTACTACCATCATATAGTCGCCAAGGCTTAAATCGACAGCGTAAACCTGGGCAATAAAGACCGTGGCAACACCTTGCATTATGGCCGTGCCGTCCATGTTAATTGTTGCGCCTAGCGGCAGGGTGAACGACGATACCGAGTTACCTACGCCAAGCTTGTTTTTCGCCGTTTCCATTGTGACGGGCAAGGTAGCGCTACTGCTTGAGGTACTAAATGCGAATAGCGCAGCGTCACGCATTTTCTTCATCAAGATAACAGGGTTTAATCCCGATAAAGCTTTTAGCAGCACTGAGTAGGTTACCAGGCCGTGAAGGATTAACACGCCAAATACTAAGAAGAAATATTTCGCCAGGCTCAGAATTGTTTCGCCACCAATAGTGGAGAAGAGTTTCGCCATCAACACGTACACGCCGTATGGCGCTAAGTTCATGATGATGGTAACAAGACGCATGATTACCGTATTAATATCTTCAAAGATAGCGGTAAGACGCTTGCCCGCATCACCTGTCATCGCCATAGCTATACCAAACAGTACGGCAAACACAATGATCTGTAGCATGTTGCCCTGTGCCATTGAGTTAATTGGGTTGCTTGGGAACATGTTAACGATAACGTCAGACAGGCTAGGGGCCTCTTTCGCTTGGAAGGTAGTTTCTGTTGTTAGATTTAGCCCGTCACCCGGAGACACCACTAAAGCTATACTCATGGCTAGTGTTATGGCAATGGCGGTTGTGACAACATAGAGTCCGACTGACTTTGCGCCAAGTCTTCCCAATTTACTAGGGTCAGACAGTGTGCTGGTTCCGCAAATTAAGGAAACAAACACAAGAGGAACCACAAGCATTTTTAAGCTGGCAATAAATATTTGGCCGAGAGTGGAAAATATACCTTCTACAAGAATGTTATACGTTGAGAACTCTAAACCGAATATCGAAAAAGTAAAATCTCCGCTATCATCAAACAATAACTGGAGAAAGACACCAGTCAAGATACCGGCAGCCATGCCGATAAAGATGCGGGCGGTTAAACTATATTTATGTGCAGATGAAGACATTAATGTTCCCTGTGCATTTTTATATTTTTAATCTTTCGTAGTGTGCCAGATTCAGTTGATTTTTAAACATAAAAAACGACGCAATTGTCAATAAAAGAGGTTCAGGAACGAATTATGTCGACATTAGCGAAAACGCTAAGCCTAATTAGCGCATTATTTATGCTAACAGCATGTGGTGGGGGCGGTTCATCAGTCTCTCGAGATAACACGGATAACGGAAGCGGAGACGGCGGTACCACATCACCAACCTATTCAATCGCTTTAACACTGGAAAATGAAAGTGGAGCAAGCGACAACAGCCTTTCTGAAGACAATAGTCTGTTTGTTGTTGCGACCGTGTCAGATCAAGATGGCAATCCGCATGCAGACGCGTTATTAACCTTTACGCTAAGCAATGAACAACTAGCAGAGTTTGGCAACGACACGGGAACGGCGCGTACAAATTCTAATGGTGTAGCCCGATTACGCCTTGATGCCAGTACGGCTTCTGGAGATGGCGAAATTACCGCTGCGCTCGGTAGCGGCGAAACGGGAACTACCACATTTTCAGCCACAGCGGTGACAAGCACCGACCCAACAACAATAAGTGTATCGCTAGCCCTACAAAATGCAGCTGGGGAAGCAGACAACAGCTTATCTTCTAGCAACGCATTGGTTGCACTGGCAACGGTGACCAATTCTGAGGGTGAGCCTCAGGCCGATTTGCTCCTAACTTTCTCATTGAGCAACGATGATTTAGCGACGTTTTCTAACGATACTGCCACTGCACTGACTAATGCTGAAGGCGTAGCGTCGATCGGTATGTCGGTGGGAAGCGCATCAGGGGATGGTGAAGTAACGGCTACTTTGTCAACGGGTGAAGCGGATTCAACTACATTCAGCTCTACGGGCAGTACAACGGTAAGTGAAGAGCCCGCGTCACTGGAGCTTTATGCTAACAGCATTCAGCTCGCCTCAAGCGGTAGTGATGAAGTTGAGTTGATAGCACTGGTTAAAAATGAACAAAGTGTGCTGATGGAAGGGGTAGAAGTAAGCTTCTCTGCCGCATCAGGCGATGGGGTTGAACTTCAATTAACTCAACCAGAAACCGCTGCAGATGGTACAGCGCGCGCAATATTAACGTCTCAAAACGATGCGTCAAACCGCACCGTCACCATTACAGCAGGTGCAGGCAGCCTTACGCAAACAGTTGAAATTACCATTGCTGGTACAGAAGTCACCATCAACGGTGCGTCGTCAGTTATTTTGAACGACAGCGTAGATTATACAATTCGTGTCCAGGACTCAGACGGAACATCAATTCTCAACCAAGACGTAGTGCTAAGTGCGGTTAACGGAACGCTTAGCAGCACGACTGTTAATACGGGCGCAAACGGACAAGCGACAGTGTCTTACACTGCATCAACGTCTGGCGAAGATACTATCACTGCGGCAGCACTTAATGCTGAGACAAGCTTTACGGTGCAAGTTCAGCAAGACGAATTTAACTTTGTCAACTTGCCTACAGAGGAAGTGCCGCTAGGGCAGACTCAAACTATTACGGTCCAGTGGCGTCAAGACAACACGCCTGTGGTAGGTCAGAATGTTACTTTTAGCGCGTCACGTGGCGTTATTGCGGGCAACGCAACTGTAGTGACCGATGCAGAAGGGCAAGCAAGTATTGATATCAGTGCGAATAATGCAGGTATCTCTTCAATTACTGCATCAGCGAGTGACGGAAGTGGGAATGTGTTGGTTTCAGCACTCACTCAGATTGAGTTTATTGCTACCACACCTCACACACTGATTGCCGATGCATCACCTGACATCATTGGCCCTGACGGTCAAACCAGTACCATCAGTGCAGTTGTTCGCGACGTTGATGGAAACTTGGTCAAGAACAGTGTGGTTAACTTCTCTGTATCTGACGTATCGACCGGATTTGTATCACCTTCTCAGGCAACCACCGACAGTAAGGGGATAGCGACCACCGTCTTTACTTCAGGCTCGGTATCGACTCAAGACGCAGTAGTGGTTACCGCTTTTGTTGCTGACGACCCAGCCATTGACGACGAGGTTGTGTTAACAGTGGGCGCACGTGCTTTTGATATCTCGCTAGGAACGGGTAATGAGCTTGAAGAAGCCACATCGACTTCTTACCTAAAGCGCTTTGGTGTGTTTGTATCAGATTCTGCAGGTCAGCCAGTCAGTGGCGTCAACCTGACTGCGTCAGTTGCGCCGGTAAAATACGTAAATGGCGGTGAGTATAGAACCGGCTTTTGGGTATTCGACGATGATGCTTCTCAATGGGTTGCAATAGTAAATCAAAACTGTGAAACCGAAGACGTTAACGACAACGGTATTTTGGATACAACACCAAGAGATGAAGATACCAATGAAGACGGTATGTTAACTCCTGGATTAATTGGGACCATCGCGTTTGCCAACGGTGCAGCGGTGACAGATGAGAATGGCTACGCGGAATTGGAATACCGTTATCCTCGCAGCTATGCAATCTGGTATGACGCCGTCATTTCAGTGTTCGGGCAGTCTACAGGCAGTGAAGCAAGTGCGAAGATGCGTTACACCCTAAGTATTTCTGCTGACGACGTGACGGATGAAGGGGCGTCACCGCCGGCTAATCCATTCGGCGTAACTGATCAGTGTACGCTGGTCACACCATAAAGAGTTTATACTTAACAAGTAACAAAAAGCCGGCTTATAGCCGGCTTTTTTTTTCGCTTAATTTTAATCAGACTTAACTTACGCCTGTTGGAATGGGTAAACCGAACCAATTTTAAGGATTTGTGTAAGCTCATCAAGCGCAGTACGAGATTCAATGAGAAGCTGCGGATCGCGCAAGTCATCTTCACCTAATTCATCTCGATAGTGCTTGTCGACCCAAGCGTTTAGGCGAGCGAACTGTGTATCGTTGATTAACGTATTTTGATTAACTGCGGCAAGTTCTTGGTCATTCATCGCAACGCGCAAACGCAAACATGCCGGACCACCGCCATTACGCATGCTTTGTTTAACATCAAAATAATTAACCGACTTAATGGGCGTACCCAGAGTTACCAGCTTGTCTAAATAGCGCTTAACGGCTTCATTTTCCTCACACTCAGTTGGCGCGATGATGGTCATATCACCACTTGGAAGCGTTATAATTTGCGTATTGAACAAGTAGGTTTTTACTGCGTCTTGTACAGAGACTTCAGCGGTCGGCACTTCGATAAAGTGAAGCGGTTCGCTACCGAATTTAGCTTGAAGCTCTTTAAATCCTGCGTCTTTTTGATAAAACGCTTGCTCGTGGAAAAACAACACATTTTGGTTACCAACAGCGATCACATCGTTGTGAAATACGCCCTGGTCGATAACGTCTGGGTTTTGCTGCATGTAAACTACGCCATCGTCGTCTAGACCGTGTAAGCGAGCTACTGCTTGGCATGCTTCTAGCGTTTGGCGAGCAGGATATTTTTTCGGTGCTGGTTTGCTGGTATCAAATGCATGACGACCATAAACAAACAACTCTACGCCTGCCTGACCATAGTTGCGGCAAAGTCGCGTGTGGTTGGCTGCACCTTCGTCACCAAAATGCTCGTTATCTGGCAGGTGCTGGTGATGAGCAAAGTGCTTTTCATTGGCAAATGTACCGCGCAGGATATTGCCTGTAACCTGAGGCTCTAGTGAACGATGGAACTTGTTGGTTAAGTTTGCAGGGGTAAAGTGAACGCGACCATCGGCAGTATCGGCACTAGGAGACACAGTGGCGGCATTTGCAGTCCACATGCTACTGGCAGAACAACAAGCAAGGAAAATCTCGCGAGATTGCTTTGCAGCGCTTTCTAGCACGCGAGCATCAGAGCCTGTAAAGCCTAAACGGCGCAGTGCGGCGATGTCAGGACGCTCTTGTGGGGCCAACACACCTTGAACCATTCCCATATCGGCCAACGCCTTTGCTTTGGCTAAGCCTTGCTTTGCAGCTTGTTTTGGACTGCTCTTTGCGTTTGCGTTGTTCAGGGAAGCGACATTGCCAAACGACAAACCGGCATAGTTATGGGTAGGTCCTACAAGACCATCAAAGTTAACTTCAAACTGCTTCATACTTTCCCTCATTCTTGGAGTTTTGGCGCTTGACCCTATATGTTACTTTTCCATACGCACTGCGATTAATTTAATAGCAGCGGCAACGCTTTCGTTCTTTTACAGGGGCAAACGATGCACTTCTTCACACCTGAACAAGTTGTCAGGCTAGGTTGGAATGGCTGGCATTATACGGCTTTTAAGGCCAATGCCAATCGCACCGCTTATTTATTGTACAGTTTTTGTGCGTGTTTAAAGCAAAGGAAAGAATAAGTATGAAGAAGATCTTGTTTTCCATTCACTTTGTAGATATATGTTAAAAAAGAGCGAGTACCCTATATATAGTGCAAGGTTGCTCCAATTTTCAGAATTTGACGTAAATAGTCATTAAAAATCAATAGGTTTAGTTCAATTATATGGCAAAATCACTGGTCATAGTCGAGTCACCAGCCAAAGCGAAAACGATAAATAAATATCTCGGTAAAAATTTTATCGTAAAAAGTTCGGTTGGCCACGTGCGAGATCTTCCGACGAAGGCTTTAGGCAAAGTAGAGCCTAAAAAACCGGCTAAAGAACTCAAAACTTTAAGCGAAGAAGAGCGTCAAGAATATCTTCGCCGTCACGAATATTTGAAGCTTGTAGACAGAATGGGTGTGGATCCAGAGAAAGACTGGAAAGCCCACTATCAAGTGCTGCAGGGTAAAGAGAAAGTCGTTAACGAACTTAAAAAGCTTGCAAAAGATGCTGACACTATCTATCTCGCGACCGATTTGGACCGCGAAGGGGAAGCGATCGCATGGCATTTACAAGAGCTGCTAGGTAAAAAAGACAAAACTTACCAGCGAGTGGTGTTTAACGAGATTACTAAAAACGCGATTCAAGATGCGTTCTCAGATCCGGGCGAACTAAACATCTCTCGCGTCAACGCGCAGCAGGCTCGTCGATTCCTAGACCGTGTTGTAGGCTTTATGGTATCGCCACTTTTGTGGAAAAAAATTGCGCGAGGCCTGTCAGCTGGGCGTGTTCAATCGGTAGCAGTTAGGCTTGTTGTAGAGCGTGAGCGAGAAATTAAAGCGTTTGTACCTGAAGAGTTTTGGGACGTACACGCAGATTTAACTAGCCAGCAAAAGGCGGCACTACGCATGCTGGTAGCAAAAGACCAGGGCAATGCGTTCAAGCCTAAAAACAAGGCCGAAACAGATAAAGCGCTTGCTGACTTAGAAGGGGCTAACTACACGGTAGAAAGCCGCGAGTCAAAGCCTACACAAAGTCGTCCTTCTGCACCATTTATTACCTCAACGCTACAACAAGCGGCAAGTACTCGATTGGGCTTTGGTGTTAAGAAAACCATGATGATGGCACAGCGCCTTTATGAGGCGGGCTACATCACCTATATGCGTACGGATTCAACCAATTTAAGCCAAGAGGCCTTGGACAGTGCTCGTGCGTACATTTCAGATAATTTTGGTGACAAGTACCTGCCTGATTCGCCAAATCGCTACGGCAGTAAAGAAGGTGCGCAAGAGGCGCACGAAGCGATCCGTCCTTCAAACGTGAGCATAAGTGCTGCAAGTTTGGGCGATATGGAGCGCGATGCACAGCGACTTTATGAGCTTATTTGGCGCCAGTTTGTGGCCTGTCAAATGACTCCAGCTAAGTACGATGCAACCACTATCAAAGTGGCGGCGGGTGATTACGAGCTGACGGCGAAAGGCCGCGTACTTAAGTTCGATGGTTGGACTCGCGTTCAACCTCAGCTTCGTAAAAAAGGCGAAGAAGAGCTCATGTTGCCTGATGTACAAAAAGGCGATCTGCTTGACTTAAAAGCGCTTGATCCTAAACAGCACTTCACCAAGCCTGTAGCGCGGTTTAATGAAGCTTCGTTGGTAAAAGAGCTTGAAAAACGCGGTATTGGTCGTCCATCGACCTACGCCAGTATTATTTCGACGATTCAAGATCGCGGCTATGTGCGCTTAGAGAATAAGCGTTTTTATGCCGAGAAAATGGGCGAAATCGTAAACGATCGTCTGATGGAAAACTTTGACGATTTAATGAGCTATGACTTCACTGCCAACATGGAGCAACATCTTGATGATATTGCTGAAGGCAAGAAAGATTGGAAGGACGTGCTCAACGACTTTTACAGCGGCTTCTACGGAAAACTCCTAAACGCTGAGAAAGACCCTGAAGAGGGCGGTATGCGCTTGAATCAGGCAGTACCTGCAGGTGTTGAGTGCGATAAATGCGGCCGTGAAATGAACGTGAGAACCGCATCAACCGGCGTATTCTTGGGCTGTTCAGGCTACAATTTACCGCCGAAAGAGCGCTGCACAAACACCATGAATTTAACGCCTGGTGATGAAGTCGTGAAAGTGGACGATGAAGAAGAGCTCGAAACGGAAGCGCTTCGTTCTAAAAAGCGTTGTCCTAAGTGCGGCACGGCGATGGACAGTTACTTGGTTGACGAAACCCGTAAACTTCATGTGTGTGGTAACACACCAACATGTGATGGCACCTTAGTTGAAACGGGCACATTCAAGATAAAAGGCTATGACGGCCCCATTATTGAGTGTGATAAATGTGGCAGCGATATGGAGCTTAAAAACGGTCGATTTGGTAAATACTTCGGCTGCACCAACGAAGAGTGTAAGAATACTCGTAAGCTGCTTAGAAACGGCGAAGCTGCGCCGCCAAAAGAAGATCCGGTAGATTTACCTGAGCTTCCGTGTGAAAAGTCTGACGCGCACTTTATGCTACGTGATGGCGCTTCGGGAATTTTCTTAGCGGCGCACAACTTTCCAAAGTCGCGTGAAACTCGTGCACCGAAAGTAGAAGAACTTGCTCGCTTTAGAGATAGAATTTCGCCGAAATTCTACTATCTTGCTGATGCGCCACAAACGGACCCTGATGGTAACCCTGCAATAGTTCGATACAGCAGAAAGACCAAACAGCAATACGTGATGTCTGAAAATGACAACGGTAAAGCAACAGGATGGTCTGCGTGGTACGACAATGGCAAATGGCAGGAACAAGCCGCTAAAAAGCCAGCGACCAAAGCCAAGAAGAAGTAACGCCGTTACATCGGAAAAGGTAAAAATAGTCCTTTAATTGAAATTCACAAGCCCGGCATTGCTCGGGCTTGTTACGTAGTTAAAAGACGGTAAACGTCTGCAAAGCGTATCAATAGAAACAGAGTAACAGAGAGTAATTATGGCCTCCTTACAAGACCAACTACTGAAAGCCGGTTTGGCCGATAAAGCATCTGCAAAGCAAGCGCGTGCAGATAAACGCAAAAAACAAAAGCAAAAGAATAAGCAAAAACAACCTGTCGTTGATGAAGCGACTATTGCTGCTCAACAAGCAGCTGAAGAGAAAAAAGCGCGCTCACGCGAGCTAAACCAGCTTCAACAGCAAGAGCGAGAGAAGCGCTCAATTATTGCGCAGGTAAGGCAGCTTATTACTGTAAACAAACAACCGCGCAATGGCGAAACCTTACTTAACTTTACGCACGACAACGTAGTAAAGCGTCTGTATGTAAGTGAAGAGATGCACAAGCAAGTGACAAAAGGTCGTTTGGCTGTTGTATTGTTAGATGACGCTTATGAACTAGTACCAGCCCCCGTTGCTGACAAAATTGCGCAGCGCGACGAGGCTTCAGTTATTTACCGTGCTGATTTAGATAAGAGCGGAGCCGATGGTAAAGATGAAGAAGAAGATGATTGGTACGCCGATTATGAAATTCCAGATGATTTAACCTGGTAGGCCCTCTAATTCATTCTCGCAGCCGCGCTCTGTATCACAGAGCGTGGTAAGCGGGAAAGTAGACGTAAAAAATTTCAATAATTCGCCCCCTCCCAATACGTCATTGTGCCAATGGCGAACGACTTACGGTTAAGCATTCTCTGTTAAAAAATTCAACACGTTGATCTTTAGTAATTTTTACTTTTGCCGTTAACAAGCAATCTTTCTCATACCTACATACGGTTTTCTCTACTATAGTTTTTTTAGTTCTTACCCTGTTGAGCTTTGAAATACAGCAAAGATAAACAGGCCTACGTTACTCATTTTATTTGCATCGAACGTTTTTTCTTAGTTTTGGAGGGGTGCCATGGGTGTCTCAATTAAGTGGTTCTTCAGTGTTGTGGTGTCGTTGTGTGTGTCTTTTTCAGCAAATGCAGGACTATTCAAAATTTCTATTAACGATCTTGGTGGTTTAACACTTTCACAATCCAGCGTTTTTGATGATGCAATCGCTTATTGGGAGTCTTACTTAATAGGCGTTCAAAGCGAGTTTAATCACAATATTGTTATAGATGCGAGTGGCGTTGCACTTGATGGTGTGGGTGGCGTATTGGGTAGTGCTGGCCCAACGGGTATCACTCAGCTACCAGACAGCACTTTTGTTTATGCAAATAAAGGCCGCATGCGTTTTGATACGGCAGACCTTGCAAGCTTAGAAAGTCGCGGTACGCTTTTTGATGTCATCGTACACGAGATGGCCCATGTTATTGGATTTGGAACATTGTGGACAACCGACTTTTTTATTGCGGGCAGCCAATCTAACTACGCCAGCGGTTCAGGGCGTTACACCGGAGAGTACGCTTTGGAAATTTATCGCCGCGAGTTTGTTGAAAACGCCACATTTATTCCTGTGGAACTAGGGGGAGGAGGCGGCACTGCCAACAGTCACTGGGACGAACCTTGGCCTGGTGGTTCATCAGACCTAATGACAGGGTATTTGGGGCCATATCCAATTTCGTTAAGTGATACCACTGTAGCGTCGTTTGCTGATATTGGCTATTTGACTACGGTTACTCATGCAGTAAGTGAAGCCGCAACGGTATGGCTATTTCTATTTTCAATGGGACTTGTTGTAAGAAGGCACCATCAAAGGTCAACAGGCGCTAGTACACGTCGTCTACAAATTTTTCAGGCGATGTCGGTCTAGCAGCGTTGCAGCGCTTGCGCAGAACAAAATGCTAAATCTATGCTGGGCGAATAATGTTGAGTGATAGTTTCTATCAATCAGCATGTACACATATTTTTGGAATTTTTGGCTTATTCTAAAAACATGCGTTTAATGTACTTACAAGTCAAGCATTCCGTTGGTAGAATCATGATAGAAGCTATCTATCATGATTAAGGTATTGGTCTTTGGATATTCGTCAGCTCCGGTTTTTGGTCGCGTTAGGTGAGACGCAGCACTTCGGTAAAGCGGCTAAGTCGTGCAATGTTACACAACCCACGCTTTCTTCACGTCTTCATAATTTAGAGGATGAGCTTGGCATTCAGTTGGTGGCTCGCAACCACAGATTCCAAGGCTTTACGCCGGAAGGTGAAAGAATTTTGGCATGGGCAAGGAATATCTTAGCGGCGTGTGACGGATTACAAGCGGAAGCTGCATCGTGCAAAGGTGCCTTAGTTGGCCGACTTCGGATCGGTGCCGTTCCTCTAGCGAGTGTCGATCCTATCGACATTATTGACACCCTCTCAAAACAGCACAGTGCACTACAGTTTTCCTTACAAACACATAGTAGTGAGTATATCGTTAACGCGCTACACCGTAACGAACTTGATCTGGGTCTTTGTTACCTTGAAGGCATGAGCGCGCAACACTTCCATATTTTGCCGTTTAAAGCTACACCAATGGTGTTGCTGTATAACCCAAATCATTACTGCTTTGAGCAAGATACCCTAAGCTGGCAGTCTCTTTCATCACTGCCACTTGGGTTATTAACACCTTCAATGCACTTTAGGCAGTCAATCACGTTGAACATGGCAAATGTAGGCGTGAACAATGAACCCGTTATTGAATCAGACTCGGTTCATTGTTTACTTCAAGCAGTGAAAAAGGGGATGTGTTGTACGATCCTTCCAACCAACGTCGCAAAGGCCAATGATGATTTAGGACTCGCCTATGTTACTGTTGACGATGGTAAAACCATTTCGCCTCTAGGGCTCATCATGCGAAAAGGCGAACCCAGCTCTCCCATTGCCAAGCAATGCTTTGAGTTTTTAAAAGGATATGAGGAGATTTTCAATAAAGGAGGCATACGCAGTGAGTAAAGTGAATACGACACTCATCGGTTTAGTGCTTGCGGGTGGCCAATCGCGCAGAATGGGGCAAGATAAAGCACTTATGCGTTATCAGGGCCGTACTCTCATCGATAATGCTTCGTTACTTTTACAGGCAGCGAGTTGCGATAAAGTGTTAATTAGTCGTAACACGCCAGGCTTTTTGAATGACAAAATTGAAGATGCAGGTCCGCTTAGCGGAGTACATGCTGTTTTAGACGCACTATCTCAATCTGATAATCACAATGGCAATCCTTGTGAACTGCTTGTTCTTCCCGTTGACATGCCGCAGATGACGCCCGAGCTTTTGAGAATATTAGTTTCGCGAGGGCGAGAGGCTGAAAAGGCATGTTATGTGGAAAAACGCTTTTTGCCTTTCTATTTACCCGTTACTCAGGACACCAAAGCCCTCTTAGCCAACTATCTAGTTGAGCAAAGTAAAAGACGAGTGGTAGGATTTTTAGAAATTCTCAATGCAGTTTCTCTTAAAGAAGCCGGCCTCAAAAAAACAGCGCGTAAAGATGAAAGCGACAACAAAAAGCGTCTCGCAAATATGTCTAATGAAGATGACGTAGAGTGGTTGAACGTGAATACTCCAGGTGATTGGCCGCATGAAAAGTAACACTGAACAGCACGCATTGGTTTTAGATGCTGCACCCTATACTCAAAAGTTTGCCCTTGCCGAAGAAGTCGCTTTAAGCATTAGTTATAACGGTATTAATTATGCCGTAATGCTGATAACCCCAAACGATATTGAAGATTTCATTGTGGGCTTCAGTTTAAGTAACGACATTATCGAACATCCCCGCCAGCTTTACGGTATTGAATTGACGCATCACAAAGAACACATCAATGCTGAAGTTGAAATTGCCAATCAGGCGTTCTGGAAGTTAAAGGAAAATAAACGGCAATTGGCGGGGGCGTCGGGCTGTGGGCTCTGCGGTGTTGAGGCATTAGACAACGCTTTGCCTCAATTGACGTCTATTAATGTATCGCCTTTGCCTGATGTGAGCTGGTTTAAAGGATTGCGAAGCCTTATATCTAATGCGCAAGCATTAGCTCAGCAGAGCGGTGCAGTGCATGGAGCGCTTTACATTGATGCTAAGCGCAATGTGCTGGCATGCCGAGAAGATATAGGAAGGCATAATGCTTTTGATAAATTAATTGGTGCTATCACCACCCAAAAACTCTTTCAACCTGAAGGTATTGTTGTGCTCACAAGCCGCTGCAGTTTAGAGTTGGTTCAAAAAGCGATAAGAGCTAAATTACCTTTGGTAGTGACGCTATCTGCTCCTACAGCCTTATCAGTAAAGTGGGCAAGCCGTTACGGTCTCACCCTGATCCATGTACCTAAGTATGACCCTCCAAGAGCTTACGCACCGCAAGAAAAGTAGTGCGCAGCGAGCCAGTTAAAAATAAAGGGCCTGTACTGATAAGTACCGGATAAGCAAAGAAAAACTTACACCGCAGAGACTGCTATTCGGCCATCTGATTCAGATTTCGAAAGTTTGATCGCGATAAATTTTGATGTTGGTGTGAACGTGCCATCACCGTAGCTTTCTAGTGGTACTAACGGATTGGTTTCGGGGTAATATGCTGCCGCTTGACCTTGCGGGATGTCGTAAGCCACCAACATAAACTGTTTAACTTGACGTGTTTTGCCGTCGTTCCACATTGACGTAATGTCGACTTTATCGCCATCGTTAAAACCCAGCTTCTTAATGTCACGTTCATTGACAAACAGAACGTCCCGCGCGCCAAACACGTTTCTGTAGCGGTCATCCATACCGTAGATAGTTGTGTTGTACTGATCATGAGAGCGCAGTGTTTGTAAAATGAGGTCCGGCTCTTCACCTTTCGCAACGAGGTCAGCATTTAATAGTGAATCAGGCAGGCCGTTAGCAGCAAACTCGGCTTTGCCCGATGGTGTTAACCAGCGTCTCTCACTTGCTGCATTACCTAAATGAAAACCACCTGGTTGAGCGAGTTTGGTGTTAAAGTCTTTAAAACCGTCTATGGTGTCGGCAATGAGCTCTCGAATATTGTCGTAATCGCTTATTAAGAAGTCCCAGTCTACCGGCGTGTTGCCTAACGTCGCCTTCGCAATACCAGCAATAATAGCGGGTTCAGAGCGAAGTTCGGGCGAGCTTGGCGGAAGTTGGCCATAAGAGATATGGACCATAGAAAACGTATCTTCCACAGTCACGCCTTGTTGCCCGCTAGCCTGCATGTCAATTTCAGTACGTCCCAAGCAGGGTAATATAAGCGCGTCTTTACCTGTGGTTAGGTGGGAACGATTTAATTTGGTGGCGATATGAACGGTTAAGTCGCATTGTGACAGCGCAGCATGAGTACGCGGCGTATCTGGCGTCGCCTGGGCGAAATTACCGCCTAGGCCGATGAAAACTTTGGATTCACCACTTTCCATAGCCTGGATAGCTTGAATCGTATTGTGACCTCTTTCTCGTGGAACGGCGAAGTTAAACTTGTTCTCTAGTGCGTCAAGCAATGCTTTAGGCGGTACTTCGTTAATACCCACGGTTCTATCCCCCTGCACATTGCTGTGGCCACGAACGGGAGAAAGCCCTGCACCAGGCTTGCCCACGTTTCCTCTCAGTAGTTGAACGTTCACTATTTCCTGAACCGTAGCGACTGAGTGCTTGTGTTGGGTGATCCCCATTGCCCAGCACATGATCACCCGTTCTCCACGTTTGTACATGGTTGCCGCGTGACGTATTTCGTCTTTTGATAAACCGCTCTGCGCTTCAATATGCTCCCAGCTCGTCGCTTCAACGACACTCAAATAGTCGTCCATTCCATTGGTATGTGTGTTAATAAAGTCGTGGTCGAATACGGGAGGAGCATTGTTTGCTTTGGCTTCTTGTTCCCAAGTTAACAACCATTTTGCGATGCCGCGCATAACCGCCATGTCACCACCAAGAGCAGGCCTGAAATAGGCGGTATTAGTTGGCTCAGAGCCATTGGTTAGCATTTCAACGGGATGCTGCGGGTTTTGAAATCGTTCAAGGCCACGCTCTTTTAACGGGTTGAAGCATACCACTTGCGCCCCTCTTCGTACTGCTTCACGAAGAGGTTCTAGCATGCGAGGGTGGTTAGTTCCCGGATTTTGGCCGATAACAAAAATGGTGTCTGCTTTTGCAAAATCATTGAACGTAACTGTGCCTTTGCCCACGCCTATCGTAGGTTTCATACCTTGCCCCGACGCTTCGTGGCACATATTTGAACAATCGGGAAAATTATTTGTGCCAAATGCGCGTACGAATAACTGATATAAATAGGCGGCTTCGTTACTCGCCCGCCCGGAGGTATAAAACTCCGCCTGATGAGGGGAATGTAAACCCTTCAAGTGTTTGGCAATAAGTGCGAAGGCATCGTCCCATGATACTGGTTCGTAATGGTCTGCTTGAGCATTGTAGCGCATAGGGTGGGTGAGTCTCCCTTGTGACTCTAGCCAGTAGTCGGTGTGCTTTTTCAGTGAGCCGACCGAATACTTTGAGAAAAATGTTGGGTCTACATAGCGACCGGTAGACTCCCAGTTCACTGCTTTAGCACCATTTTCACAAAACTTCACTAAACCACTTACTGGTGATTCACCCCACGCACAGCCTGGGCAGTCAAAGCCTTTGTCTTGGTTCGTCTTGAGCATGGCTCGTAGATTCTTAAGTGGCTTTTCGCTTTGGATCCAGCTCTGGGTTACACTCTTTAGTGCTCCCCATCCGCCAGCGGGTTTGTTGTACATTTTGATGTTACGCTTATCACTCATGTTCTGCCCCTGTGTCTACGCGGGCATTTGCCCTTGTCTACAAAACCTAACCAAGACTTTTTGTCTAAACAGCGTAACCATTCTGGTTACGGTATTCCAATTGATTACGCTAACTAGATGATAGGGTTCATCAATTAACCGCTTATTTCCAGTCGCCTGTCTTTAGTGCATAGGGGGACATGTCTGTGATCTCATGGGAGTAGGGATACACACCCGAAATATGTGTTACCGAGAGTACCGAAAGAGACACAAAGCGCTCAGCACCTTCAAATGCGGTTATATTCGATTCGAGGGATTCGATACTCGCCTTTGCTTTAATAAACAGAAGGTCGCCTGTTTCATTATCCCAAAAACATAGACCGACGCGTGGGTCTAGTAGGATGTTGCCCAAGGTATTAAAGAATTTATTACCGCTAAAATCGGGAAAGATTAACGAATTCCCTTCCACTTTAACAAAGCCTGCTTTGCCCCCCCTGTGAGAAGCGTCTAGACCTTCATTCGCTGCATGGCCTAAAGATTTATGTCGTGAGGCAATAAAAAACGTTTCAGCCCTTGATATTAGCGAGTGTGCGCTTGGGGTGAGCACATTCGATGTTGAAGTAAAAAATGTAGAATCACCGGCACCTACTGTGGTTTTCATTGGGGCAGTCTGAACGGCACGTTGTTTTTTGACTGTGGTTCGTTTGTGAATGTATTGGGGGCAGTTACCGAAACTTTGATCTACCAATACCGTAAGGTTTTCATTAGTTGCGTGACTTATCGTACCGTTCAACCGATTTCTTCGCCTTGTAGCGTATTCAATGCCGACGATTCCAACTTTGCTGCCTGAAGTCACGTCGAGATTTAACGAGTGTTGCATCATATTCCAAACTTCTACTGGTAGGCTAAAGCGCAATTGGGTAGCAGAGGGACTTTCTATGAAATCTCCTTCTCCCCAAACAGGCGTGGCTACAGGGTGGCCTTTTTCGTCTACCAAGGCGAAAACAGTGAACGGACTGGATGTAAAGAACTGCCTGTGTTGTTCCGGCATAAAGCTACGAATAAAACCATTCGTCCGCTCACCGATTTCCCTGTCAATTTCCAGCTTTTTTTGCAGTGCAATTTCGCCTTGATGAAACGCTGGGTTCAAGGATGATAGCTTAGGTAGAGACATAACGACCTCAATTAAATATGCGGACTGGTATTGCGCGCTGGTGCGATGTCAGACGCTGGCATTGGGACAAAATTATCCAGACTCTCAACCTCATTTATCCAGGCATTGATAAGAGGAAACTTGGACAGCGATATTCCTCCTTCAGGGGCATGAGCTATATACGAATACATAGCGATGTCTGCTGCGGTAACGTGTTCGCCAACCAAAAAAGAACTTACCGTGTTTCCTAGATGAGCCTCCATGTTTGCAAGTAAAGTCTCGCTGGTGGCTAGTACTGTGGGCACATGAATAGTTGCTCCAAATACGTATTCTAATCGCGCGGCGGCCGGCCCTTTAGCAAGTTCACCCGCTGAGACTGATAGCCAGCGTTGAATTAGCGCTTTTTCTTTGGCGTCCTTTCCTAGCCAATAGTCACTGTCTGCGTATGCGTGGATCAAATAAACCAGAATGGCATTGGAGTCAGCCAAAGTGATATCACCGTCTGTTATCACGGGGACTTGTTTAAACACGTTAAGTGAGCTGAAGCGTTCACTCTTGTGCTCGCCTTTGGCCATGTCAGGCTCAACGGTTGTGAAAGGGATGGCATTCAGTGCCATAAACAATGAAACCTTGTGGCAGTGGCCAGATTTAGGGTTTTGAATCAAAATAATAGGGCTTTTTGGCAATGTATTGCTTGTTGGATTTGTCATAAATTCATCCTCTCAATAGAAATGGTTTGTTGGGTGTTATTATCAACATTGTTTACAGCTCAAGCTCGGACAGAGTGGGAAAATCGTCAGGGCGTCGTTCGCCATCCCACGTGAACTTTCGGTCACTTTCTGAAATAGGATGTTCGTTGATACTGGCAATACGTTTTTCCATTAGGCCATCAAGGTTGAACTGCCAATTTTCATTACCGTAAGCTCTATACCATTGACCAGAATCGTCCTTGTACTCGTATGCAAAGCGCACTGCTATGCGGTTTGCGTTGAATGCCCATAGCTCTTTTACTAATTTATAGTTGAGCTCTTTGTTCCACTTTCTCGTCAAAAAACTCACTATTTGAGCACGTCCTTCAATAAATTCTGCTCGGTTGCGCCAACGGCAGTCAAAGGTATAAGCACCTGCAACTTTTACCGCATCTTTGGTGTTCCATGCGTCTTCAGCAAGGCGCACTTTTTGCGCTGCGGTTTCAGGTGAAAAGGGGGGAAGCGGTGGTCTCATAAATAACTCCTGTAGGCATTGGGCTATAGTGTAAAAACGTTAACCTGAACGAAAACGTGTAAAAGCTGATAGCGATATTAGAACTTTCCTTTTATTTAATAATTAGCTATTTTTGAAATTTATAATTTCATTGAGTGAAATAATATGGACAAGCTTTTGTGCATGAGAGTGTTTGCAGAGGCTGCTAAGTCGGGAAGCTTTGTAGGAGCTGCAGACGTGATGTCGATGTCAGCGCCTGCGGTTACTCGGTGTATTGCACATTTAGAGGCACAGTTAAATACTCGACTTTTTCATCGCACAACGCGACAAGTGAAATTGAGTGAGGTTGGTGAACATTACCTTATTCATGTTTCACGTATACTGGCAGATATTGAGCAAAGTGAAGCTGCTGTGTCTGGCATTGATTTAGTGCCCAGAGGTGAGCTTAATATCACGGCACCAATTTTGTTCGGCGAACGTTATGTAACGCCAATAATATCCCAATTCCTTAAGGACTATCCCGACATTAGGGTTAATGGGCATTTTCACGACGATGTGGTGAATCTAATTGATAGCAATATGGATGTAGCAATACGTATAGGTAACCCGAAAGACTCCTCGCTTTACGGTGTTACGGTAGGATACGTACGGCGTGTAACCTGTGCGGCGCCTAGCTACTTGGCGAGTAGCCCGGCCATAAAAAAGCCAGAAGATTTAAAACGGCATAGTGTGCTTTATCCGACGCGCTTTAACGAGCCAGCGGTATGGACGTATCACAAAAGCGGCAGACCTATTGCCATTAAGCTCACACCTCGTTTTCAATCCAACCAAAACAGAGCGGCTATTAACGCCGCCATTGCAGGCGTTGGGGTTGTTCGGTTGATGTCCTATCAGGTTGCTGAAGCACTTAGAAGTGGTGATTTGGTAAGTTTGTTAGAAGATGTGGAAGACAAAAAGTTGCCTATACAGGTGGTAAGTGTTGAAGGGCGTAAGAACCTTTCTAAGGTTAAAATGTTCATTGACTATGTAAAGGCAGGGTTGGCGAACAACGAGTATCTTAACCCTAGGGCCTGAATAATCCAGAGTATCTTGACCTACGCGTGTGGTGCTCAGGCTGTAGCATAAGTTGTGAGTAAAATGGGTTGCGTTACACTAAACCAATCGTTATCGTCGCAAAGATTTTAAAGTTAGCAATTTAAAGTTAGTATTTTAAAATTGGCATCTTAAAATTTGTATTTTGACATCTAAAACTTTAACAGGATCTGTTAAAGGCGCTACTCAAACGTTAATAATAAAAAATCATCGAGGCAACATGGTTTCCTGGCAATCACTTACATTTAATGAAATGACTAATCATCAACTCTTCGATTTGTTCAAGCTGCGTGTCGATGTTTTTGTCGTTGAGCAAAACTGTGCCTATCCGGAGCTTGACGAAAAAGACCGCCATCCGAAAACTCATCATTTAATGGGGTTTCAAGATAACAAATTGGTAGCGTGTGCACGATTACTTGGCGAAGGGGTAAGTTATCCATCGGTGAGTATCGGTCGAGTAGCTACCAGCGAAGCGTTCAGAGGTAAAGGGGCGGGCAGAGCACTTATGCGTGAAGCCATTGATCATTGTGAGGCGTTATGGCCAGGCTGTGATATTGAAATTGGCGCGCAAGAGTATTTAAAACGGTTTTATGAAGGTTTTGGGTTTGAAGCCACTTCGACTATGTATTTGGAAGACGATATTCCTCACATCGATATGAAAAGAGCAGGCACGGCAAAAGCGTAGCTCAGTGCCTAGCTCGAAATATTGGTTGGCATGACCTTTTATGGCCCAGGCGTTTGACCTAATAATTATGTTCACCCGTGCCAACCGATAAGCTGTGCTTTTATTTGCACCTAGATACCATCAACCCTAACGCTTATTTGGCATCGGGTAACTGGGAGACTAATTCATCTAGTCCGCTTACCACCGTGTCAGGCGCTATTGCTAACGGGTAAAGTACCTTGCCGGGGCGTGCAATGAACGCGGCTTGCCAGCCTGCCTGTTTTGCACCAGCAATATCCCAACCGTGTGCCGCCACTAACATAGCGTCTTCTGCTGCTATACCCATTTTTTCAATAGCCCACTCGTAAGTGCGTGTATCGGGCTTATATAAGTTAATGTCTTCAACACTTAGTCGCTCGTCGAAATAAGACAAAAGATCAGCATTCTTAAATTGGGTATAAACGCCTTGATTAGATGAGTTGGTAAGGCTTACGAGTTTATAGCCTTTGTCTTTAAGTGCCTGCAAGCCATCGCGCACGTCAGGGTGGGGTGGTAGGCTTCGCAAAGGGGTGACAATTGCCGTTTTGGCTTGCTCTTTGGTCAATTCAATACCTTCAATTTCAGCGACCATCAGCAAGGAGGCAACGCCAATTTCTCCAAAGGTATGAAAGCGGCCAGTCGTTGAATCAACCAGTGAATGATGCAGCATAGTAGAGAACCACAGTGGCAACAAATCATCTCGACCGCCCAAGGCTTCGCCTACCGAGCTGCGCATGGCGGTGAGGTCTAGCAAGGTCTCATTAACATCGAAAAAGATAACCTTTGGTGCTCGCAATTCCCGTGCAGACATTGCTGTATTCTTATCAGGCTGCGCGGCATCTCTGGTGTCTGTCTGAGCGAAGACTGGTGATGACAATAGACTAATGCCTACAGCGGTCGCGCAACATAGCCTTGAGAGTAATGAAGAAGGTGAGCGAGCCATAATTATCCTTTATATAAGTTTTGAACGAGTGTTCAAATTAGGCGGGATAACACATGAATGCAATAGCTAATGAGACGAAACGACTATTTTCTGGTGGTCAACCGATAGCCGTTGCCTCTCAGAGTTTCAATAAGTATGGCATCACTGCTGTGAAGCTTTTGTCGCAGCCTACTGATATACACATCAACAACATTAGTTAGCGGATCGCTGTGACTTCGCCATACTCGACTTAATATGCGTTCTCGAGACAGCACTTTTTCAGCATTTTCTGCGAAGTAGTAGAGCATGTCGTATTCTAGTTTGGTGAGTGAAATCTCTTCTCCAGACAATGTCGCAATACGTGACTCGTCATCGATGTTTAACGGTCCGATGGTGAGGCCTAATTGGGTAACCGGTGTATTCGTCACTCTTCGGCTTAAGGCCGTTATGCGCGCAAGTAGTTCGTCAAAGTCAAATGGCTTGCACAAATAGTCATCCGCGCCTTGTTTTAAACCATTCACGCGCTCGCGTACTTCGTCCACTGCGGTTAGCAACAAAACCATAGGGGCATGGGGAAGCGACTTGATTGCGGGCAGCAGCTCTACGCTATCTTCATCACCAAACATGCGATCAAGTACAATAATGGCAGGGGTTTCATGGCGAATGCGCGTGACTAAGTTGTGTAATGCCGACTCTTCGATGCACTCAAAACCTTCAGCGCTTAAGCCTCGTGATAGAAAGCGTAGCAAGGGGGCTTCGTCATCAGCAATAAGAATTTTCATTGTTGTTATGATCCTAGTCGTTCGATGTTACTTAACGGTTGTTATTAATCTAAGGGCGTCGCGTGGTCTTGTAAAACTGGCAGCGTCAACGTGAACTGCGAGCCTTTACCTAATGTGGAATGCGCACTCAATGTACCGTGGTGGGCTTCTGCTATCGCTTTAGCGATAGACAAACCTAGCCCCATTCCATTGCCTTTGCGCTTTAACCTAACGAAGCGTTCAAAAACGTGCTGCAAATCACTTGACGAAATGCCTTCACCGCTATCAATGACCGATACGTTGATATTCGGGCCTTCGCTCTCAACGCGCAGCACAATGGGCGTATCGGGATAAGAATATTTGTGCGCGTTTTCGATAAGGATGGTCAGTACCTGCGCAATTCTGTCTTTGTCGATGAGCACTTGGACCTCATTATTGGCAAGCCATTTAAGGTATAGGTCTCTTGGCTTTGTGAGCTTTTGCCATAACGCCATATTTTGTGTAAGCAGGTTATGTAAGTCAGATTTAACCAGATCTACAGTAAATTCGTGCATCTCGGCACGCGCTAGCAGCAGCAAATCATCAACCAACTTACTTAAGTTCACGGCTTGCTCAAGTATGGTTTCTAGCGTTTCTTTATAAATCTCGTTGCTAGCCGCAGCCTGCCTAAGGGTTACCTGCGCTTCGCCTCGAATAATGGTTAACGGCGTGCGCAATTCGTGACTTACATCAGCCATAAATTGTCGGCGCTTTGCGTCCAGCTGAGTGAGTTTATTGTTAGCTTCTTTTAACGCCCGGGTTCGGCTCTCCACTTCAAACTCTAAGTGCTTACGATGGGCATCAGCCTGGTCTTCGTGTTCTTGTAGTCGCGCTATCATGGAATTTAGTGCTTTGACCAAGTCAGTAAATTCGCTATCCAGGGTTTCAGGCAATCGATAGTGGTAGTTTCCCGAGGCAATGGCATCGGTACCCGTGCGAATAACTGTAAGCGGCTGATACAGGGCATTGAATAGCCAATAGCAACCCAGCAGAATAAAAGGACAGGTAATAAGACCTAAACTGATAGTAAACCACACAATGCTGGTGTTTAGCGTTTCAATGCTAGCGTTAATGCGCGATACAACGCCTGTCTGGCGGTTTACTGCAGAGTTGATGGCCTCCCTAAACTGGTTGTCGATTGTAACCTCTAGTAATGTTTGAAGGCGCTGCTGTTGATTAAGTGGAGTACTGTCGTTACTTAGCGCGATAGCTCTAAACTCTTCCACAATGCTTTGAATGAGCGCTTCAAGTTCATCAGTATCTTCAACGCTTCCTAGTGTTGCCTCAAGCCCTAGTGCTTCGCGTTGTGCAAGTTCCAGGGACTTTATACGGTTCAACGAGTTTTCTATTTGTTGTTGCTTATTTCTCACTTTCGCTTGGTTTGCATTCTTACCAAAAATAAGCTCATCGGTTAGCTGTTTGAAAAGCCTATAGGAAATACTTGATAACTGTTGGTGCTCTGACAGCAGCGATTGAGCGAGCTGTGCTTGCGCTAGGTTAGTGCGTGTTAAATGTGCAGAAATAGCTGCGCTGGCCAATGCTATCAACAAGATAAATGTGGACAGAAGCCCAAAAAGGTAGAGTTTACGTTTGTACATTGGCAGCAGCGTCATGATTATTTGTCACTATATACGCTAAATGTAATTTAATGGTGCAGTTTCACGGTAATAAAATAGCAAGTCTGAGCAGATGGGCTACCAGCGACATGACGGGGGAATTGGTGTAAAAATAGAACTTAACAAAGGGCGCGAGAGAGAGAAGAAAAAAGTGCGTTTATAAAAGGCATGATCACTATGAAAACGTGATCGTTTAAGCCGTGCGCTCAAGAATAGACAAGGCAATATCTGTTTGATATTGGAGCTCTTCATCTATTTTCCAGTGTTCGGGGCTCCAACCCGCTAAGAACCGATAAAAGTCAGCGCAGGCGAAGGGGTACAGGCACTTCCATTCAGCAATGATAAGCGCAATATCAGCACGCTTGAAACAAGCCGAACTATCATTGTTAGCCAATCGAGTGTGTAGCGCATCTTCGAGCGCTTGAAAGTAGGTATTGAGCAGTGCATCACGATGCTTCATGTGGGTTTGGGTTGATAGGGCACTGCCCAAAAAATACGCCACGTCCTTTATGCCTGCGCCATAACCCACGTACTGAAAGTCGACAGCTGCACAGTCAGAAAAATCTTCGGTAAAACAAAAGTTAGCCACTTTAGCATCGCCGTGCACCAAAGTGTGGTAGTGAGCGTCGCCTAACGTGGTAGATATATCGACAGCATGTTGCTTTAGTAATCCATCCGACATGGCGTTGAACTCATCTTCACGGGTTGCCAAGTGCCAATAAGTGCCTTCAGGCCATAATTGTAAACTTCGGCTATCAAATTCACCTCTTACATTGACAAAGCGCGCATGAAAGTTGGCAAGCCATTTTAAAACAGTGATGCATTGCGCAGCGGTAAGTGAAGAGGCCGTGCGAGAATAGCCGCTGTGTGCTAAGTCTTCCATAACAAGAAGGGAGGCTTCGCCCTGTTGGCTGTGCCCTAAGCATTTAGCTGTACGGCACGACGCATCAGTTTGGACTTGAACGTCGCTATAAAAACAGTTCTCTACCTTAAAAGATTGGCACTTACGGTTGTGGCTAGCTTCACCATTCCAGCCTTTAGGGTGTGAGAGCCTGCGTGGCGGAGTGGCGCATTTCACGACTACTTTTAGCGCTGCTTCGTCTCCACCTTGTTGCGCGCCAAGTGGGTTTTGTTGAGCTTGGTGATACTGGCTTTCTTGGGAAGGGCTACTCTCGTCCTGGTTCTTTGAAAAAGTACTATTGGGATAGCCCAAAGTGGCACGAAAGCATGCACCGTAGCCACTCCAAAGAGGTTGAATCATTTGTGTGTCTAATACTTGCGCGCTACATACTTGGCTTAACCAATCTATATACTGCTGGTTTACCGTATCTGACATTTTATTCTCAACTCGGACTCGATGTTAAACGTACACTAACAAACAAAAAAGCCGCTCGAAAGCGGCTTTTACGTCAATTAGCTATTAGCGCACTAGCGACTGAAAATTATTCAGCCACTGCTGCTACTTCGGCAACGTCATCTACCGACTGAGGAAGCGTTGTTACTGCTGATGCACGTGACGTTACGTGCGACATCGCTGCAGTTTTACCCGATACTGCGAGTGCAGGTCGTGTGTCGTCAGCTTTAGCGGTAAGCGCTACATCAACAAACGCGTCGTTTACTGCTGCAGGCAATGCCATAGGGTGCGATGCACCACGCTTTCCTTTGCCGCTGGCTGCTAGGCTTGAAGAAGGCGCTGCTGTTTTTTCAGCTTCTTCTTTAGCCGCTGGCGCCTCTGCTTTAGCTTCTTGTGCTGGTGCTTCAGGTTCTGCAACTACAGGTGCGTCAGCCAAGTTTATTTCAACTTGCTCTGGCGATGCTGCTGCTCCGTCTTTAGCTTCTGGCGCCGTGGCTTCTTGCGCAGTATCAGCTTGTGTTGCTTTACCTTCAACTGCAGGTTCCGTCTGTGCCTTTTCTTCGGCGCGGCTTTCTTGCACCGAAGTTTCGGTCGCTTGAGCAGACTCGACTTCAGTCGTCGCGTTGTCGCCAGCTGACGTTACCTTTTCAGTTGAATCAACAGGTTCTTCTGAAGTTACTTCTTCCGCAGAAACTTTATCGTCAGCTGAAGCTTTATCGTCAGCTGAAGGCTCTGTACCCGCTGAAGGCTCTGTACCCGCTGAAGGCTCTGCATCAAACTGAAGTTCGTCTTGAACCGCTTCAACATCAAGCTTAGCTTTTTCTTGCTTATCTTGTTTAGAAACAGGTTGCTCGTCGGCCGGCGCTAGTTGTCCAGGCTCTTGCGCTTGTGTTTCTTCAACAACAGGTGCCTCGGTTTTAGCTGTCGCTTCAACTTCAGTTTCCGCCTGCTGTGGTGACAACTCACCAGGTTGTTTAGCTTGCGTGTCTGTATCGTCAACTTGCTGCGACTCTTTCTTACGACGTTGACCTGCTGCTCGAACATGACGTGGAGAGCGGCGTGAACGGCCACGGCCTTCACGTTTCTGACCTTGCTCTTCACTATTAGCGTCGGTACTTGCATCAGTATTTTCAACGGCATCACTAGTTACCGCAGATGAGTCATCTTCACCCTTAACAGCATCCGATACTGGTTTCGCTTCAACAGGTTTTTCAGCTGATTTTTTCTCTGCCTTCACTGTTGGTTTTTGCGCATCCGGCTTCGGCTCTGCCGTGTTTTCAACTGGAGTCTCTGCTTTCGGCGCTTTCGGCTTAGTGTCAGCTTTAGCTTTCTGCTGCACTGGCGTTTCTTTGGCTACTGGTGCGGCCTGCGCTTCGTTTTGTTCAGCAGTATTTACCGCGTTGTCATCTTTCTTCACACGAACGCTGCGGCGTTTATCACGACGTTTTCTACGTTCAGCAACTTCACGTTTCTTCTGCGCTTGGTTCTCTTGCTGCTCGCCATCTTGCTTTTCGTGCTTAGGCTTTTGTTGCTCATCGCGTGGTTGCTGTGCCTTACGAGGCTTACGACCTTTGTTATTGCGTTTATCATCTTGATCTTGACGATGGTCTTGTCTCTGGTCTCGTTGTTGTTCGCTGCGCGGTTTGCGATTATCCTGCTGCTCACTATCGCGGTTTTGGTCTTTACCTTGAGACTGATTGCCACGACGATTATTCTTATTACGCGGCTTGCGACGACGATCGTCATTGTTGCGGCTGCGGTTGTTTCTATTTTTATTACCAGACTGTGGATTCTTGTCTTTATTGGTTTCTTCTTCGCTTTCGCTACCGAACAAATCACTAATCCATTTACCAAATCGTGCAAATAGCGAAGGCACATCGTCGGCTTTCTTCGCTGGCTCTTCTTTTGGCGCTACAACAGGTGCAGCCGTTGGTGCGACAAGGCCTTTAAGTGCTGGCTCTTCACGCTTAACCGGTGCAGAAGTCGTCGTTTCCGTCTCAGCTTCTACCGCAGGCATTAACTCTACGTCATAACTCGCTTCCGAAACAACGTCATCCGGGCGTCTGCGTAATACCTGGTAATGCGGTGTATCTAGATTCGCGTTAGGAATAAGTAACAAGTCAACGCCGTGGCGTTTTTCTAGAAGCTGAATAGACTTACGCTTTTCGTTAAGTAAGTACGTCGCTACCGGAACAGGTAATTGCGCTTCAATTTGCCCCGTATTCTCTTTAATGCTCTCTTCTTCCAGAATACGAAGAATAGACAGCGCCAAAGATTCGGTGCCGCGAATAGTTCCGTGACCAGAACAACGCGGGCACACATGGTGAGCAGATTCACCTAGAGAAGGGCGTAAACGCTGGCGAGACATTTCCAAAAGGCCAAAGCGAGAAATGCGACCAAGTTGTACTCGTGCTCTGTCGCTTCTTACCGCGTCTTTCATGCGGTTTTCAACTTCACGTTGGTGACGTACTGGCGTCATATCAATGAAGTCGATTACAACCAATCCGCCTAGGTCGCGAAGGCGCAGCTGTCGGGCAATCTCGTCTGCAGCTTCCAAGTTAGTGTTTAGTGCTGTCTCTTCAATATCACCACCCTTAGTTGCGCGGGCTGAGTTAATATCGATAGAGGTAAGTGCTTCTGTTGGGTCGATAACGATTGAGCCGCCAGAAGGCAAACGCACTTCGCGTTGGAATGCAGACTCAATTTGGCTTTCGATTTGGTAGTGACTAAATAAAGGCACTTCACCACGATAAAGCTTTACGCGGTTTGCAAAGTCAGGGCGCACTAATTGAATGTGCTGTAACGCTTGCTCGTAAATACTGGTTTTATCGATAAGGATTTCGCCAATATCGCGACGTAGGTAGTCGCGGATAGCGCGTACAATAACGTTACTTTCCTGGTGAATTAAGAAAGGTGCTTCGCGCTCTTCAGCTACCTCGGAAATCGCTTCCCAGTGCTTGAGGAGGACTTTTAAATCCCATTCTAATTCTTCGTAAGATTTACCTACACCCGCAGTACGGACAATAAGACCCATACCGTCAGGAAGATCTAACTTGCTTAGTGACTCTTTAAGTTCTGTACGCTCATCACCTTCAATACGGCGAGAGATACCGCCAGCGCGTGGGTTATTTGGCATAAGTACCAAGTAACTGCCCGCAAGCGATAGGAATGTAGTCAAAGCCGCGCCTTTTTGACCACGTTCTTCTTTGTCAATTTGAACAATAACTTCTTGGCCTTCTTTGATAACATCTTTGATGTTTGGGCGGCCTTCGAATTTATAACCTTTAGGGAAGTAAGTGCGGGCAATTTCTTTAAGGGGAAGGAAACCGTGACGCTCTGCGCCGTAGTCAACAAAAGCAGCTTCTAAGCTTGGTTCAACGCGGGTAATTTTACCTTTGTAGATGTTCGCTTTTTTCTGCTCGTGCCCTGGGCTTTCAATATCTAAATCGTACAACCGTTGCCCATCAACAAGGGCAACACGCAACTCTTCTTGCTGAGTTGCATTAATTAACATTCTTTTCATTGTATCTAACTCTGTTTTAGTACAGCCGTTAAGACACAAAATTAAAGTGACATGTGCAAACCCTCACCGCGCAACCTCACGGCTGGACGGGGACCTTGTTGTATCGTCGCATTATCCCTGGTGGTTGGCCATGTTAGCGCCGTTTTTAGCACTCAAATTCAATTGAATTCGCTTATGTCTTATTTTCAGACAAATTCTCAAGCAAATTACTATGGCCACACTGCTTTAAGGATGTCGGGAGCGACTAGCCCTTATTACTGTATTCTTTTTTACAAGCAATTTTATTTGCTTGCGTGTCATTTAATTCTGTTAGTTAACGGCAAACTTATTTTATGTTCGCAAGCAATGGCGATTGCTTTATCACGGCAGTGTAGTCGTTGCCTCTCTAGCTTGGTTGGCCTGAAAAATAATTTTCATTGCGGATGCTACCAACGCGAACGCCATACTTTTTCGTTTTACAAGTTTGAGCAGCATCGTCATTCTTTATAGATTGCTATCTCTTTCTTGATTGTTGTTTTTATAACGCTTGGTTTCACGCTTTTGAGAGGGGCTTTACTTACCACCTGACATCAAAAACTTATGTGTGAATTGTACCGTCCAAAAAACGTCGTTAATTATCGCACCAAAAACGCTTTTTTAGCAAGGAAAGCAAGTGAATAAATTGTGTATATCTCAATATGTGGGCTGGTAACGAAGGCTAGAGACTTAAAGAAAAACTGCCTTTGTTTAAAATTGCATCGATAAGGGCTTTTTTCAATTATTTCTCACTTTCAATTGGCAGAGAGAAATAGCAATGGGGTATACTCAGAACATGAAAGAAGAAGCTCCCCAAAAAGTTCGTTTTGTAACGGTTGAAGCCGACTTGGCTGGTCAACGTATCGATAATTTTTTGCGCACCCAGCTAAAAGGCGTGCCCAAAAGCATGATCTATCGCATTTTACGCAAAGGTGAAGTGCGGGTGAATAAAGGTCGTGTTAAGCCTGAATATAAGTTACAAGCCGACGATTTAATCAGAATTCCACCGGTTCGCGTGTCGGAAGGTGCTCCTGCGCCATCGCCAAAGCTCGATAAAATTGCATCATTAGAGTCGCATATCCTTTTCGAGGACGACCGTATACTTGTTATCAACAAGCCATCGGGAATGGCCGTTCACGGAGGAAGTGGCTTAAGCTTTGGTTTAATCGAAGGCTTAAGAGCCTTGCGTCCTGATGCCAAATTTATGGAATTGGTACACCGATTAGACCGTGACACGTCGGGCTGCATTTTAATTGCTAAAAAACGTTCTGCCCTTCGCCACATGCATGAGCAGCTTCGCACTGGCAAAATGGACAAGCGATATAATGCGCTAGTTGCAGGTGAGTGGCCTAAAACCCGATTTAAAGTTAAAGCGCCGCTTCGTAAAAATGTGCTGCAATCGGGTGAGCGCATGGTAAGCGTAAGCGACGATGGTAAACCGTCAGAAACTCGCTATCGCATATTAGAGGAATACGCAGGTGCAACCTTGGTTGAAGCGTCGCCTATTACAGGTAGAACCCACCAAATTCGCGTTCACTGTTTGCATGCGGGTCATCCTATTGCTTGTGACCCAAAATACGGTGATGCGGATTTCGACGCGGCAATGCGCCAAAAAGGACTGAACAGACTGTTCCTTCACGCTCGCAGTATTTCACTGCTGCACCCAGCGACTGAAGAGCGCGTAACATTTACCGCGCCGTTAGACGACACTCTCTCAAATACACTTAAAGCGCTGTAAGTTATGCATTCAAAAAAGCAGGCTGTGGAAACACAGTCTTTCACTTCGTTAGATAAAACACTGCCTAAGTACAAACTTGTTATCTTTGATTGGGATGGCACGCTCATGGATTCGGCGGCAAAAATTGTTAGCTGCATGCAGCTTGCCGCAAAGCAGTGTGATATGCCTGTTCCTACCTACGACGAAGTAGGCCACATTATTGGTATAAGTTTAAAGCCTGCCATTAAACAGCTTTTTAATATCAAAGACGATGAGTTAGCCGAACGTTTGGTCGCCGCCTATAAAGAGGCATTTGTCACTCGCGATACAACGCCGTGTCCTTTGTTTGATGGCGTTGAACCGTTACTTAGTAATTTGAAAGAAGCGGGGTGCACATTGGCCGTTGCGACAGGTAAAGCGCGCCGTGGTCTTGATCGAGCGTGGGCACAAACAGGGACGGGACCTTTCTTCAGTGCGTCACGTTCCGCCGATGAGGCAGAATCAAAGCCTTCGCCCGACATGCTCCTACAGTTACTTGATGAACTTAGTGTAAAAATAGAAGACGCCGTTATGATTGGTGACACAACCTACGACATGCAAATGGCGAAAACGATTGGTATGGATAGGATAGGTGTGTCATATGGCGTTCACGCGCAGGTTCATTTAGAAGCGTTGTTACCTGTTGCACTTGTACACTCTATAAGTGAACTAGAAACAGCGCTATTCAAATAGCGCTGGTTTGTAGCGCTGGTTTGTAGCACTGCTTTGATACAACTGCTCTGACAGAATTAGTGGCTTACTGTGCAGCCATTGCTAATAAATCCACATCGAAGTGTGCGTCCAGTAATTCATTTAGCAGCATTATAGGAAGACCGATTAAACTGTTAGGGTCGCGGCTTTCTATTTTATCGAACAGTAATACACCCAAACCTTCGCTTTTAAAACTGCCGGCGCAATCAAGTGGTTGCTCTTTATCTACATAGGCGCGAATGGCAGCCTCACTGTTAAGGCGAAAGAAAACGCGTGTTTCATCTACCTGTGTTATCGTTTTATTAGCGCTAGGTTGGTGAAGGCAAAGTGCAGTATAAAATGACACTTGCTTACCTTGGCATGCCATTAGCTGGTTTACTGCATTTTCAAACGTACCGGGCTTGCCAAGTAGCTGCGGGCCCGCATCGGTTTGGACCAAAGCTACTTGATCACTCCCTATAATAATGGTGTCGTTATTTATCTTTTCTAATTCAGCGGCAACCTTGTGCGCCTTTTGTTCGGCTAAACGTAAACTCAATGCAGTAGGGCTTTCGTTCGCAAAGGGCGTTTCGTCAATATCTGGTGCGTGGGTGTCTACCTGAATACCAATGTTGGCGAGCAACATTTTTCGGTATTGCGATGATGAGGCGAGAACAAGGGAGGCCACAATTACTCCTTTTATAAAATCAATATGTTGCGTACTTTTAGTTAGTAGTACAATGTTACATTATCACTGCGCACCACATACAGCGTTTTATTGTAGGTTAAAACGCAATTTTGCTTTGACAGGAAGGGGTTGACCCTATATCATGCGCGCCCTATGCAGAAAGTGAAACTCCCTCATTCGGTTGAACCGACTAAAAGTGCCATGAAACGTTCCGATTACCGGGGCGTGATTGCGTCTAAAGATATGGAACGATTGAGTGAAGCAGTTGTCCGATGCAGTGACTATGTGGACGCAGAAGTGCAGTTCGAAAAAGACGCGCAGGGTCTTACTGTTTTTCACGGTCATTTAGCCACGCAGGTAACACTTATCTGTCAAAGGTGTAATGGTGAACTCGATTATCCCGTGGAAGCGGAATTCTGTTTTACTCCAGTGCAGGGAGAAGAGCAGGAAAGCGACGACATCATTCCCGAGGCTTACGAACCGGTAGAGGTCAACGACCACGGAGAAGTCAGTCTGCTTCAAATTTTTGAAGACGAGCTACTGTTATCTTTGCCAATTGTACCCCTTCATGCAGAGTCGGAGTGTACGGTAAAGCGAGACGACATGTCGTTTGGAAAGATTGAACCGGAACAAGAGCGACAAAACCCTTTCGCGGTTTTGAAAGAACTTAAGCGAGACCAGGAGTAAGTTATGGCAGTACAACAAAATCGTAAAACGCGTTCTAAGCGCGGTATGCGTCGCTCACACGATGCATTGACAGGCGCGACTTTGTCTGTCGATTCAACGTCGGGCGAAACTCACCGTCGTCACCACGTGACCGCTGACGGTTATTACAAAGGCAAGAAAGTAATCGGCGCGTAATACGGCGACTACATTTTGTCTAAACTAACCATCGCGTTAGATATCATGGGGGGCGATCATGGTCCCCCTGTTATCCTTCCCGCAGCCGTAAAGGCTATTCAATTTCACCCAGACGTGCACTTCACGCTATGCGGTGATGAAGATACCATCAAAGCAGGTATACAGCCCCTTACTGATTCTGAGCGCAACCGCGTTACTATTGTGCATTGCTCACAAGTCGTTGAGATGGGCGAAGCGCCTACGTCAGCGCTACGAAATAAGAAAGATTCTTCTATGCGTCGCGTTATTGAGCTTGTCGAAAGTGGCGAGGCTAACGCGTGTGTAAGCGCAGGTAATACCGGTGCATTGCTTACCTTATCGTTCTATTTGCTTAAAACCTTATCAGGTATTGACAGGCCCGCACTCATTAATATGATGCCTACAACAGGGCACCATAACGTTTTTCTTTTGGATTTAGGCGCTAACGTAAACTGCACGCCTGAAATACTTTTCCAATACGGCGTTATGGGCTCAGTGCTTGCGCAAGAGGTGGCGGGCATAGCATCGCCACGGGTTGCCTTATTGAACGTAGGCGAAGAAGATATTAAAGGTAACGCACAGGTAAAATCTGCCGACCAGCTTTTTAAAGACGCGCCAGGCATAAACTATATTGGTTATGTAGAAGGCGACGACATTTTCACCGATCATGCCGATGTAGTGGTAACAGACGGTTTTACCGGAAATGTAGCGCTTAAATCGAGCGAAGGGCTGGCTAAGTTAGTGATAAACGAAGTAAAACGTCAGTCACAGAAGAACTTTTATACCCGATTATTGGCAAAAATTGCCTTCCCATTACTGAAATCTATCTATAACAGCGTGAACCCCGACCAGTATAACGGTGCGAGTCTGATAGGATTGCGCGGCATTGTTATCAAGAGTCACGGAAATGCACAAAAAGACGCCTTTTATTACGCCATAGTGCAAGCAATGAAAGAAGCAAAGATGCATTTACCTGAAAAGATAAAGACAAAGATAGAAACGGTATTGTTGGAGCAGCTTTGAGCAAATATTCACGCTTTATAGGAACAGGTAGCTATTATCCCAGCGACGTGCGTACAAACGCAGATTTAGAGCAAATGGTGGACACCAGTGACGAATGGATCACTGACCGTACCGGGATAAAAGAGCGACGTATTATTGGAGCAGATGAAACCGCTGCTACCATGGGGGCAGAAGCCAGTAAGAAAGCCATTGAGATGGCTGGCATTGACCCGAAATCTATCGACATGATTGTGTGTGCCACCACAAGTGGTCGCTATGCGCTTCCAAGCACAGCATGTGAAATTCAACGCATTCTAGATATTGACGGTATTCCTGCTTTTGACGTAGCTGCTGCGTGTGCGGGTTACTGCTACGCGTTAAGTGTTGCCGATCAATACATTAAGTCTGGAATGGCGAAACGTATTCTTGTAGTCGGTACCGACTGTTTAAGCCGCTTGATAAACCCTGAAGACAGAACCATGGTTATCTTGTTTGGCGATGCGGCAGGCGCAACGATTATTGAAGCAAGTGATGAACCTGGAATTCTTTCCACACATATCAACGCATCAGGCTCTCACGGCGATTTGCTGTACGTGGGTAATCCAACCCGTGGTGACGAGCAGTCGGTTCACGAGAACTGGGGTGTGATGCGTGGAAATGAAGTCTTTAAGGTGGCGGTAACCAAGCTTTCAGAAGTGGTTGAACAAACCCTTGCTGCCAACGGTATGCAAAAATCTGATCTTGACTGGTTAGTACCTCACCAAGCAAACTTTAGAATTATTAAAGCGACAGCTAAAAAGCTGAATATGTCTCTTGATCAGGTAGTGCTTACGTTAGAGCAGTATGGTAATACCTCTGCTGCTACTGTGCCTACAGCGCTTGATACCGCTATCAGAGACGGGCGCATTCAACGCGGACAGCATTTATTACTAGAAGCATTCGGAGGCGGATTTGCTTGGGCATCGGCGCTTGTACGCTATTAGCCTTGCAGATATTTGCCTTGGTGATTTTTGCCTCGATAGGGGCACTCCAACTCAGACGTTTTCTCGTTTCTAGTAAATTAAAAATAATAAGGAATCGACATGACAAAGACAGCCTGTGTATTTCCAGGACAAGGTTCTCAAAGCGTAGGTATGCTAAAGGAACTTGCTGAAATTTCTCCTATTATCGAAGCAACGTTTAAAGAAGCCTCTGACGCGCTCGGCTACGATCTGTGGGATTTAGTCCAAAATGATACAGACGGTAAACTTAACGAAACGCATATCACTCAGCCAGCGTTGCTTGCTGCTAGCGTAGCAATTTGGCGTGTTATTCGCGAGCAGGGCATCGATGTTGATTACCTAGCGGGTCACAGCCTTGGTGAGTACTCAGCATTAGTATGTGGCGGCGCCATGGATTTTGCTGATGCTATCAAGCTTGTGGAAGCCCGTGGTAAATACATGCAAGAAGCTGTACCAGCAGGTGCGGGTGCCATGTATGCCATTATCGGACTAGACGATGCCGCCATTGCTGATATTTGTCAGCAAACCGCTATTGCTACAGGCGATGTGGTTGCGCCAGTAAACTTCAACTCTCCAGGCCAAGTGGTTATTGCAGGGGAAAAGAACGCCGCAGAGCAAGCTGCTAATGCGTGTAAAGAAGCGGGCGCAAAGCGCGCACTTCCTCTTGCGGTAAGCGTTCCTTCACACTGTGAGTTAATGCGTCCTGCAGCAGATAAGTTGGAAGACGCGTTATCGTCATTGAACGTTAATGAGCCTGCAATTAATATCGTGAATAATGTTGATGTCACTATTGAAACCCAAGGTGATGCAATCAAGAACGCATTAGTGAGACAACTATATTGCCCCGTTCAATGGACGCGTACCGTTGAATATTTGGCGGCAGCGGGCGTTGAGCGCGTTATTGAAGTAGGTCCAGGTAAAGTACTTACTGGATTGAACAAACGTATCGACAAGAGCCTAGAATCTCTTGCAGTTAATACACCTGATGGTGTTGAAGCATTAAAACAATAAGGAAACGCAATGAGTCAATTAGACGGTAAAATTGCGCTTGTTACCGGCGCAAGCCGAGGTATAGGCAAAGCGATTGCCACGCAGCTTGCTCAGCAAGGTGCTACGGTTATCGGAACCGCAACCAGTGAAAATGGTGCGCAAGCGATCAGCGATTATCTTTCTGAGTTCGGCGGCAAAGGCTTTGCACTAAATGTCACCGACAAAGAAAGCGTAGATACCACGATTAAAGCGATTAATGAAGCACATGGTGGTATCGATATCTTGGTCAATAATGCAGGCATCACACGTGATAATCTGCTAATGCGCATGAAAGATGACGAGTGGCAGGACATTATCGACACCAACTTAACTTCAATTTTCACACTGTCAAAAGCGGTGCTTCGCGGTATGATGAAGAAGCGTTTTGGTCGCATCGTGAATATTGGTTCAGTGGTGGGCAGTGCAGGTAACGCCGGACAGGCAAACTATGCTGCAGCGAAAGCAGGGGTCATTGGTTTTTCTAAATCAATGGCTCGAGAAGTGGCTTCTCGTGGTATTACCATCAACGTTGTAGCGCCTGGTTTTATCGATACCGATATGACAAAAGCGCTGACCGATGACCAAAAAGAAGCCATTTTCAAAGATATTCCGGCTAACCGATTAGGCGAGCCTGATGAAATTGCAGCCACTGTTGCCTTTTTAGTAAGCGATGGTGCAGCCTATATTACAGGCGAAACTATCCATGTAAATGGTGGTATGTATATGGGGTAAATTCGCAAAAATTGCGAATTTTCCTTAGTTTGGGGTGGTATTTACCCGAACTTGGATGTAAAAATAGTATTTTACGAATTTCGAATGTCGCTGGTTTGACCAGAAAATTTGTTTAAACTGGTGCTTGCAAGGATGCACCTTGCAAAATAAACTAGCGGCACTTTTATTATCTAGTGACGTTTAAGGGAAACCTAGAATTATGAGTAACATTGAAGAACGCGTTAAGAAAATCATCGTTGAACAACTTGGCGTGAAAGAAGAAGAAGTAAAAGCAGAAGCTTCATTCGTTGACGATTTAGGCGCTGATTCACTTGACACTGTTGAGCTAGTAATGGCTTTGGAAGAAGAATTCGATACTGAAATTCCTGACGAAGAAGCAGAAAAAATTACTACTGTTCAATCAGCAATTGATTACATCAACGCTAACAAAGACGCTTAAGTCTTAAGTAGCGACAAAACGGCTCTTCTAACAGAGCCGTTTTTGTATCTCCTACCTTAGTTCCAAAGCGAGGGCTTTTTGTGACAAAACGTCGCGTAGTGGTTACTGGTCTTGGAATGCTTTCACCATTAGGTCTTAATAGCGAAGACACATGGCGCAAATTGCTCGCGGGCGAAAGCGGCATCGGTGAAATCACCCATTTCGATTGTAGTAACTATTCAACCCGTTTCGCAGGTCAAATTAATGATTTTGATCCGCAGGAATACATTGAAAAGAAAGAAACCAAGAAAATGGACCGCTTTATCCAGCTGGGTATAGCAGCAGGCAAGCAAGCCTTGGTCGATTCTGGTTTAACTATTTCACAAGATAATGCGCATCGAGTAGGTGTAGCTATTGGTTCAGGTATTGGTGGTTTAGAACAAATTGAACAAAACCATTTGAAACTGACAAATAGCGGTCCTAAGCGCGTATCGCCATTTTTTGTACCTTCAACCATTACCAACATGATCTCAGGCTTTTTGTCTATCATGGAAGGGTTGAAAGGACCGAATTTAAACGTTGTGACTGCTTGTACAACAGGCGTTCATAACATTGGCATTGCCGCAAGAACAATTGCTTATGGCGATGCTGATGCCATGTTGGCCGGAGGCGCAGAAGCGTCTATTACTCCGCTAGGCATGGCTGGTTTTGCCGCAGCACGTGCGTTGTCATCTCGCAACGACAACCCACAAGCCGCAAGCCGCCCATGGGATAAAGACCGCGATGGTTTTGTCATGGGTGAGGGCGCTGGCGTGGTAATGCTAGAAGAATATGAAGCAGCAAAAGCGCGTGGCGCGACCATTTATGCAGAACTGGTTGGTTTTGGCATGAGCGGCGACGCATACCACATGACTTCTCCACCTGAAGATGGAGAAGGTGCGGCTGCGTCTATGCAAAACGCGATAAATGATGCGAAGTTGGATGCAAGCGAAATCGGCTATGTTAACGCACATGGTACGTCTACGCCTGCAGGTGACATTGCAGAAGTGGCAGCAGTAAAACGCGTGTTCAATGACCATGCTCACAAGCTACTTGTTAGCTCTACCAAGTCAATGACAGGCCATTTGCTAGGGGCCGCCGGTTCAGTTGAGGCAATTTTCACTATTTTGGCACTGCGAGACAAAATGGCGCCGCCAACCATTAACTTGGATGAACCAGGTGAAGGCTGCGACTTAGACTTTGTTGCACACAAAGCGAAAGCATTCAATGAAGACTACGCACTGTGTAACTCATTCGGGTTTGGCGGTACGAACGGCTCATTGATTTTCAAGCGTATCTAATACGGCGTGGCTAACGCTGTTTAAGTGTAATTCACGTATATTTAAAAGGCAGCTTCGGCTGCCTTTTGTTGTTTATACAGTTAAATCTCACAGTGAATATCATAAAACTCAGGTCTCTTTGAACACCGCTACAGCCAAATCAATTCAGCTAGACGTTGTCTGACCAACGCAAGTTGGTATACTTCCAACAACCACAATAACGGCGAACAAGAGTAGGCAGTGAGAATTATTCCTAGCGCTACGCCTATTTCATCAAGTGACAGGGCGTTTAATTATGGCGACGGTGTGTTTACCACATTGTTGGTAAGTGAACATCAAGTAGAATTATTGCCTTATCATATTTCACGTTTAAAGCACGATGCGGCAGCCATCAAGCTCAATATTGATATCCGCGCGCTTGAAGCCGCAATTGCTGAACAAGTTAAGGCGATAAAGAACGGCTCAGGTGGTAACGCTTCTCCAAAATATGTACTAAAAGTTCACGTGTCGGGAGGTCAAGCCGGAAGAGGGTATGCGCGAAGCGAAGACAGTGAAGCATTAATCAGATTTAGCCAGCACCCTTACCCTGTCCATTACGATAGTCTTGCGAATGAAGGGGCAACGGTAATTTGCGCTCAAACTCGGTTAGCCATTCAACCATTGCTTGCGGGTGTAAAGCATATGAACAGGCTAGAACAAGTCTTAATTAAGCACGAAGTAGACGACGCTGGCGCACACGATGCTATTGTTTGCGATACCCAAGATAACATTATTGAAGCGAGTGCTGGCAATGTATTTTTCTACCTCAATGAACAATGGTATACCCCGTCTTTGAAAGGAAGCGGTGTCAATGGCGTAGTCAGACAGTGTCTTATTGATTCGCTGTTAAACGACAATTGTTCGCTTCACGTGGGGGAATATGACCTTTCTTATTTGCGAAAAGCGAGTGCAGTGGTAATTACCAATGCACTAATGGGCGTAATGCCGGTACAGAAAATACAAATGCCGGATTTCTCTTATGTCGATTTTGATGTAAGAAGCGATGCGATTGTAGCACTAAAGACACGGCTTCAGACTGCGCTTCAAAATTAATTAAAACGCACTTCTTACAACGGGGTTCGTCAACGTTTTACGAGCTTCACCAGATTAGTAGTAAAAAGAAATAAAATGGAATGTAAAGCAATGAAGAAAGGGGAAGTTCAAGCATGAAGCGGGTAATTGTTATTCTATTATCTCTTGTCATGCTTGCCGTTGTTGGGGCAGCCTTTGGCGTAATGTATGTCTCGAGCAAGGTTACCGATGAACTAGTGTTAAAAAGTGAAACCTTATTTACGATAGCGAGCGGCAGTAACGCTTATCGTACCGTGAAACACTTGCGTAAAATAGGCATGACCGATGTGTCGCCCTTTGTTGCTAAGGTGTGGCTCAAATTCTTTGCAGGCAGTACGTCTGTTAAGTCTGGCACCTACATGCTGCGCCCAGGGCAGTCACTAGTAGATGTGTTTACCTTGTTTACTGAGGGCGATGAGCATCTCTTCGCAGTGAGTTTAGTCGAAGGGCTAACCCTTGCACAGTGGCTTGAGGCGCTTAAACAAAACACTGATTTGGTGTTTGATTTAAACGAAGGGAAATTAAACCAGCTCACTCAGGATAATGGCGTAGATTGGTGTTGCGAAAACGTTTCGCAGACAGAGGGCGTATATTTGGCTGATACGTATTTCTTTACCAAAGGCACAACCGCAAGCGAGGTATTGAAAAGAGCACACCGCGCGCTAATTGACTTTGTCTCTAGCGAATGGGAGTTACGGGATGCCGAACTGCCGTTAGCCACACCTTACGAGGCTCTTATCTTGGCGAGTATCATTGAAAAAGAAACGGCTGTGCCTGCGGAACGTGACATGATTTCAGGCGTTTTCGTCAATAGGCTAAACAGAAATATGCGTCTTCAAACTGATCCCACCGTGATTTATGGTATCGGTCCTACGTTTGACGGAAACATTACCCGTAAGCACTTGCGAACAGCAACGCCTTACAATACCTATGTTATTAAAGGGCTCCCACCTACGCCTATCGCGATGGCAGGCAAGGCCGCCATTCACGCTGCTTTGCACCCACTGACAACGGATGCACTCTATTTTGTAGCGAAGGGCGATGGCAGCCATCAATTTTCTACGACACTAGCTGAACACAATGCAGCTGTGCGAAAATACCAGTTAAAACGATAGCCGTATTGATGCAGACAACCGATACGTTATAGCTAAATAAAAACAGAGTTTAAAAAGTAATGCGCGGAAAGTTTATTGTAGTTGAAGGCCTTGAAGGGGCAGGAAAAAGCTCAGTGATTGGGCTGATTGTTCAAGCATTAAAAGGTGCAGGAAAGCGCGTTGAGCAAACTCGTGAGCCAGGCGGCACACCGATGGCAGAGGCCATTCGAGAATGTGTAAAACACGACTGGGATGAGACCGTGAGTGAGGAGACTGAACTACTTCTTATGTATGCGGCGCGTGTGCAATTACTTACCAATAAAATCTTACCTTCACTTGATACTGGTGCGTGGGTGGTAGGTGACAGACACGACCTGTCATCTCAAGCCTATCAAGGCGGTGGTCGGGGCGTCAGTGGAAAAACAATGTCGGCCATCAGCGATATCGCCCTTAAAGGGTTTAAGCCAGATTTAACTTTATATCTGGATGTCGAGCCTGCGGTTGGACTAGAGCGCGCCCGTGGGCGAGGGGAGCTTGACCGCATTGAGCAAGCGGGGCTCGCCTTTTTCGAACGAACTCGTGCAAAATACTTGTCTCTTGCTAAGCAAGATGAATCTATCGTCGTGGTCAGTGCAATGCAGCCTATGGAAAAGGTTCATCAAGACGTGATTGCGATTATCAACGACTATGTGACGAACACAAGTAGCGAAAGCCAGCAGGGGAAAGGTTAATGCAAGTAATGCCTTGGTTTGCTACAACGTTCTCGACGTTACTGTCGCGATATATGGCAAAGAAACTACACCATGGTTTATTGCTGACAGGGCCAAAGGGAATTGGAAAATACCAACTCGCGTTAGGGTTAAGCAATGCGCTATTGTGTAAGCAGCCAAGCATAAATGGGCCATGTGAACAGTGTCAAAGTTGCCATTTGAGGCAAGCTGGAAACCACCCAGACTTTCATGTTTTAGAAAGTGAAAAGCAGTTAGGTGTGGATAAAATTCGCGAGGGCATTGGTAAGCTATCAGGTACTGCGCAAATGGGGGGCAATAAAGTGTTGTTGATTCCCCGTGCCGATACCATGACGGAAGCGGCGGCTAATGCACTGTTGAAAACCTTAGAAGAACCCACAAATAATACCTTCTTGCTGCTGATCACTGACAGTATCAATAAAATTATGCCGACCATATTAAGTCGATGTGAACGGCAGATACTCTCACTCCCGTCAGTGTCAGATAGTTTGAACTACTTAAACGCTAAGGGCGTAGAAGATGCAAGCGAAGCGTTACTGGCAGCTTATGGCTATGCTCCTCTTCGCGTAGAAGAGGCCCTCAGTGGTGAAGAAGACATTAGCTATCGCAATTTTAGCGATGGTATGCAAGCGCTCTTAGCAGGCGATGCAAATTTGCAAGTACAAACGCTTGCGAATAAGTGGCAGGACAATGCGCCTCAAATCGCATTGTGGTGTCAACAGATGGCCCATGACGAATACATAAAACGTCAACAGGCTGTTGATTTTAAACGCTATGAAGCGTGTGTTGATGCGGTAAGAACGCTGCAGCACGCAGGTGTTAACAAATCAATGGTACTTTTTGGGTTACTAAAGCAATTTCAACGTTAATAGGCAAACGCTGGCTTGTCGAAGCCCTTTTTTCTAACAGCAATTTTTTAAAACAGGTGTAGTTTGTTCGTAGATTCTCATTGTCACTTAGACCGACTTAAGCAAGGGCCAGAAGAGCTGGCTGAAACCTTAAATTTCGCAAGAACCCGAGGTGTTGAACACTTCCTTTGTGTGTGCGTATCTGTTGGTGATTACGACAGCATGTTAGCAGCTGTAAGTCAGTTTGAAGATGTATCAGTATCTTGTGGTGTGCACCCACTACATCAAGATGAAGCGTGTAGCTATGAAGAACTGTTAGAGAAGGCGCAGCGTGAAGAAGTGGTAGCCATTGGCGAAACTGGGCTGGACTATTTTTATAGTCCGGAAAGTAAAGAAGTCCAGCTAACGTCTTTCGTCGACCACATCAAAGTAGCTAACGAAACTAAAAAGCCGTTAATTATTCATACGCGGGATGCACGGGAAGACACCATTAACTTACTCCGCCAACACAAAGCTGCGCACACTAAAGGTGTTTTGCATTGCTTTACTGAGTCATTAGACATGGCGCTGGCAGCAATAGAGATGGACTTCTATATCTCTATTTCAGGCATCGTAACCTTTAATTCAGCAGATGAATTGCGTGAAGTGGTAAAAGCGATCCCTTTAGAGCGACTACTTATTGAAACTGACTCACCATGGCTTGCGCCAGTTCCTCATCGAGGTAAACAAAACCAGCCAGGTTACGTGGTAGAAGTGGCAGAATTTATTGCTGAGCTTAAAGGCGTGACGGTAAAAGAATTAGCTGAAATTACCACGCAAAACTTCTACACGCTGTTTTCTTTAGCTGCGAAGAAGAAAGCCGCGTAGCGGTAAGTATAGGCGATTTTACTCTCGGAGGTGGTTATGCCCCAGTGGCGACAAGGGTTGACAAAGAGTCTTCACCAAACTCGCAGTATGCCAGAAAGTCGTTACTTTCAGTTAGCTACTGTGGACGGTAGTGGTGTACCGTACTGCCGTACCGTGGTTTTTAGAGGGATCACCGACGACAACCAACTGGTGGTTATTTCTGACACCCGCTCAGATAAATATGACCAGCTTGGCCAGAATCCTCACTCGCAGGTTTGTTGGTATTTTTCTAAAACCAGGGAGCAATATCGCTTCTCTTGTACTGCAACAATAATAACGTTACATCAAGATGCTGACTTAGTTACTCAGCACTGGAATAAATTGTCAGATGCAGGCAAAAAGCAGTTTTTGTGGGGCGAGCCTGGCACGCCAAGAAACGATGGTTCGGCACTACAGGTTGAAGGGGATTTTGGTGTAGTTCCACCTCACTTTTGCGTAATCATGCTGGCTATTGATAGCGTAGATTACCTGAACTTGAGAGGTAACCCTCAAAGTCGAGAGTGGCATCAAAAAGACGGAAATGGCAACTGGGTTAGCCAGTCATTGATACCGTAGGTAACAACCTCTAGTCTCTAAGTAGGCACATATTGAGTGCATGATACTGCCTATTCTGGGCACCACCTAAGTCAGCAGTATACAAACCGGCGACCTAAGCAAAAAGTAAGCCCTCTCTAGCTTGAATAGACGCGATAACGCATTGGCAAATGAGAGGGCGCCGATCACCTAGAAAAGTCGATCACCTAGAAAATATGGGAAATTGGTGTATCACCTTTAAATAAATAAGTGATCAAGTCAGCATTACTTTCTCTTGCAACGCTTTCGACAATAGCTGTCGCTACATCTTCTCTTGGTATTACAGCATCGTCCCTATTGCTTGGCATATCGGTTCGTACTAAATGCGTGCCCGGTTCATTTAATAAAGTGCCAGGTCGAAGTATTACGTGATGTAAGCCGCTATTAATTAAATGCTCGTCGGCCATGTGTTTGGCAACCAAATATGGTTTTATTGCTGACTCCACGGCGTCAGGATCGTCTGCACCAATAGAACTAACCATAACAAATTTGGGTGTCCCCGCCGCTTTTGCATAGTTAACCGCGTTGCGGGCCGCCCAAAGATCAATCATAAGTGTTTTATCTGCGCCGGTGCTACCGCCTGAGCCTGCTGTGAAAACCGCAACGTCCACACCTTCAAAGTGTGCTGAAAAATCTTTTTCTAAATCCTGCTCAACCACTGTGAGGTTGGCATTTTGGATATCTGACAGTTTGTCTGGGCTTCTTACTGGCGCTACGACTTTGTGACCAGCATCCAACAATTTCACTGTTGCTTGCTTACCAATTTGGCCTGATGCGCCGATTACTAATACATTTGCCATGTTTTCATCCTCCTTGTGGGTGATTTCGCTCATCTTAAGCTACTTAAGAATTCACAATACATAGGCGGGTAAAAAGGAAAGCGATCAATTACTGCGATAAAATGCATGACAAAACGTTTGCCTGCATGCATTGCCGTTTAAACGGCAATGCAATGGGGGGAAGAGAAACTAATGGGTACGATGATCAGCCAGCGGCTATTTTATCACCGCATTTCGGCCTGATTCTTTGCCGACATATAGCTTTTTATCGATAGCGTGAATGCAAGCCTCAACACTATCGTAATCTCGTATATCCGCTACACCACAGGTTATGGTAGCCGATACAGAGTAGGGGGGAGCATCGATTTCGTAATCCGCGACAGTTTTACGTAGCTTTTCTGCCACCCAAAATGCTTCTTGTACCTTTAATGAAGGCAGCAATATAAGAAACTCCTCACCGCCCCATCGCGCAATAACGTCACTTTCTCTTAAACTATCTTCCAGGATCCTAGCTATTTTGACCAGTACTGTGTCACCCACATGATGACCGTATTCATCGTTAATACGCTTAAAGAAATCAATATCAACAATTAGCAAGGAGAAAGTATGATTATGGCGTTTATAATTTTGCCATGCTGCCTTGGCTCTTTGTGTAAAGTAGCGACGATTTTTGAGACCCGTCAATGCGTCCTGAGTTGAAAGCTGCGTCAACTTTTCTACGACCGCTTCTAAGTCTCGGGTTTTTTCCTCAACTTTTAGTGCAAGTTCAGCAGAGCGCTTTTTCAACGATGCTATCCTCAGCCACACCATCGATGAAATCAACAGCATGCCTAGCAGGGTAATCGCCACGCGCCATATAGGCTTATCCCACCATGGTGGAACTACAACTATTTCAAGTTGCGCTGCATTGGTGCTCCATTCATTCTCTTGATTTATAGCTTTAACAGTGAAGCGGTAGCGTCCTGGGTCCAAGTTGGTGTAGGTGGCCGTTCTTGTCTTGTAGTCAGTAAAGCGCCAGCTGTTCTCAAAGTCTGCGAGTTTATAGGCATACGTAAGTTCGTTTGCATTCATATAATCAGTGGCGGCAAATTCAATCGTGAGCGCAATATCGTTATGTTTAAGTTCGATTACCTCGTCTAGGCGCTGTCTTTGCTGATAGGTTGTTCCGTTTTGCTCGTTCCTACTCACCGTTTCAACGTTTGTGAGGTGCACTCCAGGTGACCACTTTACATTTGCCACTTGTGAAGGAGTAAATTGTGTTACGCCTTCCGCTCCACCAAACATTATTGTGTTATTTTCAGTTACGGTGACAGAGCCAATATAGTAACCCGTAGACAGTGCGCCGTTTTCTGCACCGAAATAAGAAAGGGTAGACAAGTCAGGTGCTAAATACGCAATCCCTTCAATTGTAGAGATCCAAAGCCCATATTCATCATCTTCAACAATTGCCCCAATGGATACATTGCTCAATCGACTTTCAGGCTTAATTTGTGTCACTTTAATCGTTGACAAATCACTGCCTTCTTTAGACATAAAGAAGAGTCCAGCTGCTTGCGTTCCAATCCAATAACCACCGCGTTTTGACTGAGAAATCCACGTCACTACAGTTTGATCTGATATCTTGTCCGTAAACTCACTGACGCTGGTCAAGTCTCCAGTCAGTTTATTCGCAACAAATAAACCGGATACCGTACTTAACCATGCGTTTTCATTGTCGTCCAAAACAATTCTCGTTGTCAGCGACAATGGCCATTGCTTTATTACCCTATCTTCTGACGGGCGATATACAAACAATCCATCGCTGTAGCCGCCATACCAAATGTCTCCGTCATCATCGATATTAATGCTGTAACCTGACTTACCATTCAGCGCAACAAATTCTAGGTTTCTGGTCTGGGGGTTCAGTTTGGCGAGGCCTGTGCGTGTGGTTACCCATAATGCATCGCTCTTTGTATGATAAAACACGCTCAACAGCTTGTCGTTAGTGTCTTCGCTACTTGCAAATGCACCATTGGAAGTAAATGGGCCTTGTTGAGTTTTACTTATCGTGTCGTAAAGCCAAAGGCCCTTTTCGTTCGCTACCCATACTTGGTTATCTTTGTAATTCGATAAAGAGGAGATGATTCGTCCTTCGCCTATTTCCTGAGAGTAGAAGTTGCTAAGCAGAGGGTTACTGATCGCAAACCCATCGTCTCTGGTGCCAACGACAACCAGCCCAGCTTTAGTTTGATAAAGGCTTGAAATTCTCTCTTTGGCCGCATCTTTCTCGTTAATCGGTGCACGCAGCACAGAGTTGGGGTTATGTGACGTTAAAATATTCAGCCCACGCTGAGTAGAAACCCATATATCACCGTTGTCCTTTAATAAGATGTCTGTAACGTAGTTATCAGATAATCCGTGAGTTTCAGAGGTACAGCTTTTGTCGATGGTAGTGCTTTGTTCGTCGGGATTGAACAAACATGCGCCGTGGGTAGCGGTGCCCAACCAGAATCGAGATTTCTCTGCTGCCACCAGTCGAGTAAAGTTCATGTTTTCAAAAGCCACTAACTCAAGAGACTTCTTAAACGGATCAAGTTTATACAGGCCCGAGGTGGAAGTGACATAAAGCGTGTTACCGATAAGTTCTATGTCTGTCAGCGTACTCGTGGTACTGGGAAGGTAGCTGACCAGTTCTACACTGTCTGAGTCTGGAGAGTAAGTGTAAAGGTTTCGTTCAGAGACAATCCAAAGCTGGCCATTGTGGGTGGTCTTGATCCTATTAATTACCTGTTTATTGAAAGGCTCTGACGCCGGTAACGTGTAGTGCTTGAACGACTCAGTATCAACATCTATACGGCTCAGCCCGCTGTATGTCCCCACCCACAGGTATTGACCGTCTAAGCTTGCCTCTATCTGAAGGGCGAAGAGGGTCTGGAGGCCTGTTGACTTGTCTTCACCCCACAAGCCGAAGTTTCGAAATGTATAGCCGTCAAATTTATCGACACCAGACTGCGATGCCAACCACAGAAAACCATACTTATCTTCCGCAATATCTGAAATGGATACGTGGGCGATACCACTATCCATATTGTAGGAGTGAAACGCTGGGGCAATAGGTTTCGCGCGTGCAGGTAGGCTGCAAGTTGCAGTAAAAACTATGAAAAGCGAAAGTACCAACAGGGTGCGCATAATATAATCAAAAATTACATAAAATTTATACACTAACGTTACGCTAATCTACCGCTCTTACAATGGTACAAAAGTTTAAATTCAACAAAAAAAGCCTCGAAATTCGAGGCTTTTTGGACTGCATTAATTATGTTAGCCAGTGGCTAATCATAACGGATATAGTTACCAGCCACACTGGCGTGTAGCATTTTGCTCATCTAACCACGTTTTTAGTGGCGCAAAGTAGTCAGCGATAGTACTGGCATCCATTTGCGGTGAGCCTGTCAGTGTTTCTAACGCATTTTGCCAAGGTTGGCTCATACCCATCTCTAGCATTTCGTTAAGTGCTTTACCGGCTTCTTCACTGCCGTAGATAGAACAACGGTTAAGCGGGCCCTCATCACCTGCAATGTCACACAGTGCTTTATGGAACTGGAATTGAAGGATATGCGCTAGGAAATAGCGTGTATAAGGTACGTTCGCAGGCACGTGATATTTTGCACCCGGATCAAATGCGTCGGCGCTGCGCTCAACAGGCGCCATCACACCCTGATACTTTTCTCTCAATTCCCACCATAGTTGATTGTATTGTTCAGGTGTTACTTCACCTGACATCACTTTCCAGCGCCATTGGTCAACCATCAGACCAAAGGGAATGAAGGCAATCTTGTCTAACGCAACTTGCATTAACATACCGATATCGTTTGATGCGTCTGGGATCTCATCAATTAACTCGATTTGCTTAAGGTACTTAGGTGTTATTGATAAAGCGATGGTGTCGCCAATAGCTTCGTGGAAGCCGTCGTTTGCCGAACCACGGTAAAGAAGTGGTTGGTCTTTATAAGCGCGTTGATAGTAGTTGTGACCTAATTCGTGGTGAATAACGTTAAATTCTTCGCCAGTCTTTTGAATACACATCTTTATACGAAGATCGTCTTTGTCATCTAAATCCCACGCAGAGGCATGACACTGAACGTCACGGCCTTCAGGCTTTTGAAACATAGAGCGTTCCCAAAAGGTATCTGGAAGTTCTTCAAAGCCAAGTGATGAGAAAAATGATTCTGCTTGTTTAACCATGGCGATTTCGTCATACCCCTGTTCAGCTAATGCGCCTGTAACATCAGGAACTTTCATTTCTTGCTGGGGTTTAACGATATCGTAAATATTCCCCCACGACTGTGCCCACATGTTACCTAATAAATGGGCTGGGATCGGTTTGTCTTGAGGTACTACGTCTTCGCCATAGTGTTCACCTAGCTTAGCGCGCACATGGCAATGTAGTGACTCGTAGAAAGGCTCTACTTGCGTCCATAAGCGATCCAATTCCTTGGGAAATTCATCTGCTGGCATATCGTACTTTCCACGCCACAAGGCGCTGACGTTTTCAAAACCTAGCTCTTCAGCGCCTTCATTGGCAAGCGATACTTGTTCTGCATAGAGTCCTGCCATTGGTTTAGATACTTCACGCCAGCCTGTCCAATATTCTAGTAGCTTGTCAGCATCGCGTAGGGTGGCCATTTCAGAGCTCATTTCAACCAAGCTTTTGCACGTACCATCTTCGCTGCAATACTCACCAGAGCCGTACATGGCACTTAAGTCAGAACCAATTTTTGCAAGCCGCTCTGCTTTTTCCGCATCTGCCGGCGGCGGCATTGTTAAACTATTTTTTAGTAGATCAAGCTGTCTGCGGGTGTCGGCATCTACGTCTACATCGTTAAATTTCGCCGCTTCTTTAGCTAACTTTGCAACCTTGGTAGAAAGCACTTCATTAAAGTAAGCACTGACTGCTGCTGTATCGAAATTGATATTCGTGGCGTAGCTCCACTCGGCGTGCGCGGCAGGAACTTGCATTTTTGCAATATCATTTTGCGCCTGTGTTAAAAACTGCTTGGCGTCTTGTGCAGTGAGTTGTGGTTTAGTTTCTGTCTGTGTTGTACTTTCGCCACACCCCATAAGCGAAACGCTTACCAATGCTGCTATCAGAGTACGTTTGTGATTGAGCATACTTTGTCCTTTAATTATTGTGTTTTTTACGTGAATCGACGTTCACATAGACATGCTCTAGCATTGTGTAACGCTATGTTGCTTTTGTAAAACAAATTTGAAAGTCCCTCCATTTTAATCAGCGATAATTTCACCTCTCGCCTTATAAAATGTTCGTACTCTTTGTTGTGTTGCCTTGATGTAGAACCGCTATGCCTAGGGTAACACGCCGCGATTAGGAACATTTTAAATCTCGCTGAGTGGGTAATTAACTATGCGGACTGGTATTACGTTTTTGATAACACGAACGTTGAGGTGTGGTCTGGATATTCGAAGGTTTGAGAAATTTAATTAAAGCCAGATGAATTTTGGGGCGAACAATACGAACATGTTGATGTTTCTGGTACATTAGGCTCCGGTACGGCGATAGATGCTTACATCTATCAAATTAAACCTGTGTAGATTTTAAGGAATAGTAATGTCAACGGAAGAACCACTCTACTGGGGCTTGAACGCTCGAAGCTACTGTACACTCATTCATGTTTCTCAGTTATCCAGTTTCATTATACCTGGCTTAGGTATCATATTGCCTATTGTGCTATGGATTGCTCACAAAGATCAAAATGAAGACATCAATCAGCACGGCAGGGTGACAGCGAATTGGTTAATAAGCTTGCTCATTTACTCTGTTATTTGTTTTGTCTTGACGCTGATTATCATAGGAGCCCTAGGCTTCATCGCTCTTGGATTAATGAACATCGTCTTTGCTATCGTGGCAGCAGTCAAAGCGAACAAAGGGGAGTTGTGGGTGTACCCGCTAAGCTTTGAGTTTTTTAAACGTTAACCTAACGGAATCCTACGTTACGTCTAGCAAGAAACACTGTGACTTAAGATCGCTTTCGAAGGGCGTTTCCATGTTGAGACGCCTTTGTGCTTATCCCATTGCAGATACTGCAATTGCCAGCGTGAACAATAACGCGATGTGTTTTGGTTTTAAAAGCATGTTCACCTCTTTCCTGTGACTTCTTCTACCTGTGGTAATCTTGAAGATAGTTTTCAAATAGGTGTCGCGCTATTCACAATTAGTATAATTAACTCATATGTCGCTAATGTCGTAACGAGGGCGCTACTTTTTCAGAAGCGCTATGTCGTCAGTTAGCACTTATCTATGCGGATTAATGGTATGGACCCTCTCCTCCCATAAAGGCTTCAAATGAGCCAAGATAGGGTTGTTC
>NZ_JAYMEU010000036.1:0-44673 GCF_037029575.1 Alteromonas sp. CH_MED4-4
GAACCGCCGTGGTACGGAACCGTATGCCCGGTGGTGTGAGAGGACGGGAGTTGTAAAACTCCCTCCTACTCGATTGGAAGAAAGAAAAAATGGGGTCAGAGTACATTAATCCCCATTCCCTCAGCAAAACCCCAATATTAAGATTTCAACGATCTCCGTAGTTCTCTTTCTCAGCTTTTTAGTGTGACGTTTGATTTCACAGACGGTACAACACATCGATTCAAAATAAAGGGGTCAGAGTACTTTATTACGCTAAATACCGTAGCGTAGTCATACATTTTTCGTCCAGTACTGATAAATCAAAAAAATGTACTCTGACCCTATTTTTCTGGGATATAGAGATCGCTCGTTTCTTTATGCCAGTAGTGTGTGTAATTACGAGTTTGAAGGTGAGCTAAAATTCTATAGTTCGCCAGCTTAGGCAAAGGTATTAAAGATGTAAAACAAGGGCGGTGTAATTAAAGTCTTAACTTCTTATGAGCTTGAAAAGTACTCTGACCCCATTTGTTAGATAAGTAAAAATGTACTCTGACCCCATTATTTTTGTGTTGTCAGTATTTGTAGACATTCTTATTCGATAAAAGCCTTAATAGATCTGACTTACTTTTAGCAAAGTGAGCGTTTTTTGGTAAACTCTGTCGAGTATTTTTCTAGTCGAAGTAAATAGGACAAACTAATGGCCGTATTCGGTACAGTATTCATGCCACAAATGGCACTTGCTACCTTTGTCAACGATAAGTGGACTGACACCGAATTTGTCAGTGCAGATAGTATTCAGCTGCACCCTGGTGCACACGTGCTTCATTACTCAAGTACATGCTTTGAAGGATTGAAAGCATTTAAGCACGAAGATGGCAGCATCAACATTTTTAGAATGGATAAGAATATTGAGCGCTTTGCTCAAAGTAGCCGTCTACTTAACTTGCCTGAAATAGACAAAGCGCAAGTCGAAAAGATGATCATCGATATTGTTGCAAAATATGCCTCTGAGGTTCCAGAGCCTCCAGGTTCTATGTATATCCGCCCTACGCATATCGGCACAGAAGCGTCTATCGGTAAAGCGGCAGCGCCATCAGCAAGTTCTATGCTATACGTCCTGTTATCGCCGGTTGGTGATTACTTTGCTGGCGGTTTGAAGCCACTTCGCTTGTTGCTTGACGAAACAGGCATGCGCTGTGCGCCGCACATGGGAATGGTAAAAAGCGGTGGTAACTACGCCAGTGCGTTGCCTCCTATTCTTAAAGCGCGTGCAGAAGTTCAGGCTGATCAAATTCTGTTTTGCCCTAATGGCGATGTACAAGAAACCGGAGCTGCTAACTTCCTGCTTATCGATGGTGATGAAATCATTACCAAAGGGTTAGATTCTAGCTTCCTACACGGTGTGACCCGAGCAACGATTCTTCAAATTGCCAAAGACCACGGCATGAAAGTGAGCGAGCGTGATATTACTGTAGACGAACTACTAGAGCGTTCAGCCAAACCGAACACTGAAGCAGCACTGTCTGGTACAGCGGCTGTACTTACGCCGGTAGGTACTTTTATTCACAATGATAAAGAGTATCAGGTGGGTAACGGAGAAGCTGGCCCAGTAACGATGAAGCTAAGACAAGCGTTAAATGATATCCAATGGGGTAAGGCTGAAGACACTCACAATTGGTTGGTGAAAGTGCCAAACTAGTCTAATCAGACACCCATTAAAAAAGCCTGCGAACGCAGGCTTTTTCGTATCTAAAAAGGCACTCGATTACTTCGCTTTGCCTTGCTTAGCGACTGCATCCATCATTGCTTTGATAGCGTCAGCATCGCCAAGATATTCTTTAGAGATTGGTTTAAGGTTTTCATCTAGTTCGTATACTAGCGGTACACCTGTAGGAATGTTTAGACCCAACACTTCTTCGTCTGACATACCATCAAGGTACTTAACAAGAGCACGAAGACTGTTGCCGTGCGCAGCAATAATTACGCGCTTGCCTGCTTGGATGTCTGGACGAATAACGTCGTGCCAGTATGGTAGTACACGTTCGATAGTTAGTTTTAGACTTTCACCACGTGGCAAGATGTCAGCATCTACATTGTTGTAACGCGGATCGTGACCTGGGAAGTGCTCGCTATCATCTTCAACGGCCGGAGGTGGGATGTCGAAGCTACGACGCCAGATTTTAACCTGTTCTTCACCATGCTTAGCGGCAGTCTCTGCTTTGTCTAGACCTGTTAACGCACCGTAGTGACGCTCGTTCAGACGCCAGTGACGCTCAACTGGAAGGTAGTGCTGACCCATCTCTTCAAGTGCAATATTAAGTGTTTTAATTGCGCGAAGAAGTACAGACGTATAAGCCTGATCAAATGTAAATCCAGCATCTTTAAGAAGCTGACCTGCGGTCTTTGCTTGTGCTACACCAGTGTCGGTCAAGTCAACGTCGTGCCAGCCTGTGAAACGGTTTTCCAAGTTCCACTGACTTTCTCCATGACGAATAAGTACCAATTTATACATAGTTGGGTTACCTGCGGCGTTAGAGTGAAATAGTCTGAGATAATTCCAGAAATTGGACGTTCAGACGTATATTTAAAAATCTGCTGTTATCATCCTTGATTGGCGCTTAAAAATCCAGTTTATGCTGGTACAAAATCGCAGGTAAGACGTGTGTTTATCACTATAACTTGGGAATATATTATATAAAACGGGTAAGGTCTGGATGAGCAACTTTTATCCACTCTTTCATTGATGGCTCTTCAATAAAGCTAAAGTCTTCGAAGTCGAAGCCAGGTGCTACTGTACAACCAACAAGTGAGTAATCACCCATCGTTGCGGCTGCCTGAAAATTCCCTGCTTTAACAACTTCAACATAGTCCGTGCTTTGCCCACCAATGCGACGTTCCCACAACTGTTGTTTTTCAAGTTGAAACAGTTGTAGTGGAGCCCCTTCGTAGTGATTCCACACTTCATCATGTAACACGCGATGAAAACGACTTACTTGTCCCTTTAGTAGAAGAAAATAAATATGAGTAAGCGCGGGACGACTAGCATTGTGCACAAACGATTTAGTTTCGTTTTCAGAACGGAAAACTTGACGATAGAAACCTCCCTCGGGGTGAGGTGCAAGGTTGTACTTCTTAACTAGCGGGTGTGTCATGATAACTTCGTTATTATTGTTATTGCTTACTACTTATGCTTGTATATCTCAAAGCTTTCCTAAGCATGTATTAAGACATTTAATGTTTAACCTTCTTTTAAGCATACCGTTTGGTGCGTTATAAGAAAACAGAAATGTTGCATATTTGTAAACCATATTAATCATCAAGTACTCTGTGCATACGCGAAGTTTTCTTACCAATTAGCCTCAATATAAAGTGTGCCAAGCTTACTTACCAATAAGCGCTATCTGCCCTAGTCAGCTTTTTCCAGCTGTTATAGCGCTTCTTCATAATCCATCTGTTTAAACCAATAATGAGAAATAGCTAAAAAAGCGATGCCATTACTAATAGTAGGTGAACTTTTTTTCATGTTTAGGCCGTACAAATTGGAAAATAAGGCGACGAAAAACACGTTGCTCGTTTCTTGCGTTGGCAAAATTGAAACGTACACAATATTCACGAACAGGCAAAGAAGGATGGTGAGCGTATGACATATAAGTCTTTTTCGCAGCTTGAAGTAAACGGCAAAAACTTCAAGGCGGTTAATTTTGACGGTATAGGCAGTAAATATGCGCTCGACAGGCTTCCGTTTTGTATCAAAATTCTTTTGGAAAACCTGATTCGTCATGAAGACCAAGAGTTTGTTAACAGCAACGATATTGAGCAAGTAGCAAAGTGGGACACAGATAATCACGTTGATCACGAAGTGTCTTTTGTTCCCGCACGCGTCATCCTCCAAGATTTTACGGGTGTGCCTGCTATTGTTGATTTAGCAGCCATGCGCGATGCGGTTAATCGTTTAGGTGGCGACGCTCAGGCGATTAATCCCCTCAATCCAGTAGAGTTGGTTATTGACCACTCAGTAATGGTAGATCATTTTGCTGAAGACGATGCGCTTGAAAAGAATACCGACATTGAAATTCAGCGAAATAGAGAGCGTTATCAATTTCTAAAATGGGGTCAGTCTAGCTTTGACAATTTCAAAGTGGTTCCCCCTGGTCGCGGTATCGTGCATCAGGTTAACCTAGAGTATCTTGCTCGTTGCGCCTTTACTAAGGAACAGGATGGGGAAACGTTGGTTTACCCAGATACCCTAGTAGGGACAGATTCGCATACCACTATGATTAATGGCCTTGGCGTACTTGGCTGGGGTGTGGGAGGCATTGAAGCAGAAGCGGCGATGCTGGGTCAACCAGTAACAATGTTATTACCAAAAGTGGTTGGCTTCAGGCTTTCAGGTAAGTTACCTGCTGGCGTAACTGCCACCGACATGGTGCTAACTATCACACAACAACTACGTGAACATGGCGTTGTTGGAAAATTTGTAGAATTCTATGGACCGGGTCTTAAGCATCTTACTACGGCAGACCGTGCCACCATCGCAAACATGGCGCCCGAATATGGTGCTACTTGCGGTATCTTCCCTATTGATGATGTTGCGCTAGATTACCTGCGACTCACCGGCCGAGACGAAGATCAAATTGCCCTTGTTGAGGAATATGCAAAGTTCAGCCACTTATGGCACGACGACCACTCAAAAGATGCCCAGTATCATGAGACCCTTGAACTTAACTTAGATGAAGTGGTTCCTTCACTTGCTGGACCTAAGCGTCCTCAAGATAGAATTGCCCTCGATAATGCAGCAGAGGCATTTAGAGAGTGGCATCGTTCGCAAATTGACGTGAAAGTGCTTGATGAAGAAACCGATCTCATCGCGGAAGCGGGGTTAGGTACAACAGACGAGGTGGACGAAGAACACGACTCGTTCGTGGAGTTCAGAGGAAGCAAGTTCAACCTTGAAGATGGCGCTATTGTAATAGCTGCTATCACCAGCTGTACTAATACGTCAAATCCATCTGTACTCGTTGGCGCAGGCTTGCTTGCGAAGAAAGCAGCAGAAAAAGGGCTAACTCGTAAGCCGTGGGTTAAGACTTCATTAGCACCTGGTTCTCAGGTTGTTACTCAGTATCTAGAAGATGCAGGTCTTATGGACCCACTTGAAGCACTAGGCTTTAACTTGGTTGGCTACGGCTGTACTACGTGTATTGGTAACTCTGGACCGCTACCTGATGCCATTACCGACGCCATTAGAAAAGCGAAACTTACGGTTACCTCAGTTTTATCTGGTAACCGCAACTTTGAAGGGCGTATCCATCCTGATGTGGCTGCAAACTACCTTGCATCACCACCACTGGTTGTTGCATACGCGTTGGCTGGGAACATGAATGTAGATATCACTGAAGAGCCGTTGGGGCAGGCGAGTGATGGTTCTCCGGTATATCTAAAAGACATCTGGCCTACCGAAGACGAAATTCAGCAATACATAGCGGAAAACGTCACCGGTGATTTGTTTAAAGAAAAGTATGCAGATGTATTTAAAGGAAGCGGTGAATGGAATGAGCTGCAGGTGAGTAAAACATCGGTCTACGACTGGCCAGAATCAACCTACATTAAGCATCCACCTTTCTTTGAAGTAATGGGTAAAGAGCCAGAGGCTCTAACTGCAATTGAAAACGCACGATGCTTGGTTAAGGTGGGCGATTCGATTACTACCGACCATATTTCTCCAGCCGGCGCCATCGCAGAAGATAGCCCAGCCGGAGAGTACCTGCAGGCCCAAGGGGTTGAGCCTAAAGACTTTAACTCTTATGGATCGCGTCGTGGTAACCACGAGGTTATGATGAGAGGTACGTTTGCTAACGTGCGTCTTCAAAACCAATTAGCACCCGGCACAAGAGGCAGTGCTACCACACACTTCCCAAGTGGCGATGGTATGTCTATTTTCCATGCTGCTATGCGTTACAAAGATGATGGCGTACCAGCCATTGTTATTGGTGGAAAAGAGTACGGTACTGGCTCGAGTCGAGATTGGGCTGCTAAAGGCCCTTCTTTGATGGGGGTGAAAGCAGTATTAGCCGAGAGCTACGAGAGAATTCACCGCTCTAACCTGATTGGAATGGGGATTTTGCCACTTCAATTTAAGTCAGGTGATAGCGCGAGTTCTTTGGAGCTTAAAGGCAATGAGTCTTTTTCTATTAACGCTGTTGAACGTGGGCAGACTGAGGTTGAAGTTAAAGCCGTGTCGGATGAAGGAAAAACAACAACGTTTACGATGGATATCAGAATTGATACATCAAACGAGTTCACTTACTTTGAAAACGGCGGCATTCTGCATTACGTGATAAGAGAATACTTGAAGAAATAGCACGTTTAAGGGTAATGGTTAGCGACTTCTCTGTAGTGAGAAGTCGCTATGCCATGTGATGTTAGTAATAGCGTTTTTCGCAGATTACTTCTTTAATATTCGAGCCGATGGCAGCGCGTGTCTCACATCTCAAATCTTGGGCTTGTGCACCGTAAAGAGAGATATATTCTTCTACATAAGGCTCTAAAGCATTGATGTAGTCTTCAGGTAAAGCATTCTTTATCTGTCGGTAAGAACGGTTCCATTCAGCGGTTTTTTGTTCCATTGCAACATTCAACCAGAGCCAGCCTTCTTCATAATTAACGGGCGTCCCCCATCCTTGGAAATACATTTGCGCGAGGTAATATTGGCCTTCTTTATTTCCCATTTTTGCAGAAGCAGTCAGCTTCTCCAGTGCTTTTTCATACTTCTCTGCCTTCAGGGCGTGCAAGCCCAATTCTAAAGTAGATAAATATTCGGATTTCCAAATATGATTCTTAGTATGCGACTGAGCCAGCGTAGGGGCTGAAAGTACAACTGAAGATAAAACGGCAGCTATTGCTAATAGATTTTTCATGTAGTATCCCTTCTTTTTGATAAATTTATAACGCAATTCACACTCATAGTGAACCGTCTAAAAGTACAGTATTTGTTTTATGTTACTAAAAATTTTAAGAGTAGAGTGATTAATCTCCACCAATAATTTGGACTTGTGCTAGGTCAGTATCGCCTTTCAAAACTTTGAAAATTGCGTCTTGAACGAGGGTGCGCATGCCATCAGCAGCAGCCTGAGACTTCATATCGGCGACGCTGGCTTCTTTGTACACCATTGACCGAAGCTCTGGCGTCATACCTAGTAGTTCATGTACCCCTGTTCTACCTTTGTAACCCGTGTTTCCACATTCTTCACAGCCTTTAGCGCGGTAAAGCTCTAGTGGCGTCTGAATATTCAGCTCCGCCATGTGCGCATGACCATACTGGCGCTCAATAAAGGCCATATCGGTTTCAGTGGCGATGTACTTTTCTTTGCAGTTACTACATAGCGTTCGAATAAGACGTTGAGCCAGTATACCCACGCAGGCATCGGAGAAGTTCACAGGGTCGAGACCCAAGTCAAGTAAACGGGTAATCGTTTCAGGGGCTGAGTTAGTATGCAGTGTAGACAGTACTAAGTGACCGGTTAACGAGGCTTCAATACCTGCATGCGCGGTTTCTTTATCACGCATCTCACCAATAAGAATAATGTCAGGGTCAGCACGTAAGAATGCGCGCAGGGCAGCAGCAAAGTTGAAGCCAATCTTGGGGCTTACTTGTACCTGTTGTAGGCCGGGTTGCGTGATTTCCACCGGGTCCTCAGCGGTCCAAATCTTCTTTTCAGGCGTGTTTAAATATCCCAATATAGCGTGAAGCGTGGTGGTTTTACCTGAACCCGTTGGCCCAACAACGAGAAGAATGCCGTGAGGCTTCTTAATCATTTCTTCTAAACGCGCACGGTTGTTCGGTGCCAAGTTCATCTTATCAATAGGCATCGCACCGCCAGATGCCAGAATACGCATAACCACACCTTCACCGGCAACCGTAGGAATGGTGGCAACACGAACTTCAACAAGTTGACCATTCATTCTAAACGCGAGTTTGCCATCCTGAGGTACGCGTTTTTCGGCAATGTTCAAATTCGACATTATCTTTATGCGTGCAATAACCGCACTGTGGTGCGAATTAGGCACTTGGTTCATGTCGCGGCACACACCGTCCACGCGCATACGTACACGAGTGGGCGCATTTTTCTCTGGGTCTATATGAATATCTGACGCGTTGAGTCTTTTTGCATCGTGCAGAATACGGCTTACTAAGCGCACCACAGCAGGGGCGTCGTCAGAAAGTTCATCGACCTGGTCGTCGTTATCTTCAGTTGATGTACCAATCTCGTCGAGAATATCACTCATCTCGCCGGGGCCACCGCCACCGCTATTTTCACCCAGGTATTGAAGAATTAAGCTTGGTAGGCTGACAGCTATCTCGTAGCTATCAATACCCATGGCGCTCTCTATTTCCATAAGTAGCGCCGCATTATTAGGTTCAGCCATCAATACTATGGGCTTGTCATGGGCATCGGCAATGACAGCCACATAGTTTCTTTTTAAATAAGAAACATTCAGACGGCTTTCATTTTCGAACCTGTGATACTTATCAGGTAAATAAGGAATAAAAGGCACCTGATAGTGAATAGAAAGCGAGTTGCCAATTTCTTCTTCAGAGATGCGGTGTTCCGATACAAGACGCTGTATAAGAGCGCGAATGTCTGGAGTAGAACTTTGAATATCGTTTAATGTAGCTTCGTCTAATAAGCTTTTGTGGACTAGTAGATCGAAAGGGTTGTTTGTGCCACCTAATTCAAATCTGAACTTGTCGCCAAGAATAAGTGCAAGGGCATTGCCTAGCTTTAAATCTTCTTCAGTAAAACCACCACTGACTTTGTTGATGATTTGGATAACACCCATCAACACGCCCGCATTCATTATAGGTACGCATAAAATGTTCTGGGTTTTAAAGTCATTGTCTTTGTCGAACTTGTCGGCGAAGCGCAGGCGAGGGTGAATGCTTTGAAGTAGTGCAGGATTATACGGGTCGTCAATAACCACAGCCTTTTGTGATAGGGCAACATAACCAGCAATCGACATTGGGCTAATTGGCACTTTTATTTCCAGCGTCTCTTTACCCGTTTTAAATCTCGCGACCAAATCTTGATGCTGACGTCGACGTTGAAAAATACTCATACGCTGGGCATCAAACAAACCGAGGATAATTGGCTCTAATAAACCATATGCATCCAGTAACGTGGAGTGGTTATTTAGAATGCGTTTTATTTGTGCAAAAGTTTGCTGGTTATTCACTACTTCCATATTCTCACTACTAATAATGTTGGCGCCTAGTCCTTTATGCATTTGGCGTTACAAGTGCCTGTTAAGCTAGGGTAACAAGATATACCTATACCACGAAAGCAACAATACTACTTATAGACAGTTACATACACTGGTATAGCGTAAAAATATGTGTATAAAAAGCAAACTGCCTCTTGCATTGCTTCTGCCTTTCTGTATAATTCGCGCCCACTGCCCAATTAGGGCACGTAATTTTTAGCCGCGACCTCACTGCTTTTAGGGTGGTCGCCGAAGTAACGGATTCATCATCACTGATTAGCCTGTTGCTGGCGTGCTAGAAAAAAGAACAGGGTTCCGATTGGGAACCATCGGTTTACGCACATCCTTTCTTTCCGGAATAAATGGAAGAGAAAGGGTGAATTTTTTTGTTCTTTCGATTGGAGCTTAATCGATGCCAAATCAAAGAATTCGCATTCGTTTGAAAGCGTTTGATCACAAGTTGATCGATCAGTCTACGGCTGAAATCGTTGAAACTGCGAAACGCACTGGTGCTCAGGTAAGTGGTCCTATTCCTCTACCTACTCGCAAAGAACGCTATACAGTTCTGATTTCTCCGCACGTTAACAAAGACGCGCGTGATCAATATGAAATCCGTACTCACAAGCGTTTGGTAGACATCATCGAGCCAACTGATAAAACAGTTGACGCGTTGATGCGTTTGGACTTGGCTGCTGGCGTTGATGTTCAAATCAGCCTGGGCTAATAAGAGAGGGTTATAACAATGGCGATTGGTCTAGTCGGTCGTAAAGTGGGTATGACTCGCATCTTCACTGAAGATGGTACGTCTATCCCTGTGACTGTTATTGAAGCGACCCCAAACCGCGTTACTCAGCTTCGTACTGAGGAAACTGACGGTTATCGCGCTCTTCAGGTTACTGCTGGAACTAAGAAAGCTAACCGCATCAACAAAGCTGAAGCAGGTCACTTTGCTAAAGCTGGTGTTGAAGCTGGACGCACTCTAGTAGAATTCCGCCTAGAAGAAAACGAAGGTGCCGATATTGAAGTAGGCAGTGAAATCACTGTTGAAATCTTTAACGACACTAAGAAAATTGATGTAACTGGTACATCAAAAGGTAAAGGTTTCCAAGGTGCTATCAAGCGCTGGAACTTCAGTTCTCAGCGTATGACACACGGTAACTCTTTGTCACACCGTGCTCCTGGTTCAATTGGTCAAAACCAATCACCAGGTAAAGTATTCAAAGGCAAGAAAATGGCTGGTCAGCTTGGTAACAAGCAAGTGACTACTCAGTCTTTGGAAGTTGTACGTGTTGACGTAGAGAACGGCCTTATCCTAGTTAAAGGTGCCGTACCTGGCGCAACTGGCAACGATGTAATCGTAAAGCCAGCTGTTAAAGCGTAACGTCTGGGGAGTGAACTGATGGAATTAACATTGAAAGACGCGCAAAGCGCTCTTGAAGTATCCGAAGCGACCTTTGGACGTGAATTCAACGAAGCCCTGGTACACCAGGTAGTTGTAGCTTACGGTGCAGGTGCTCGTCAGGGTACAAAAGCGCAGAAAACTCGCGCTGAAGTTCGTGGTGGCGGTAAGAAGCCATGGCGTCAAAAAGGTACTGGCCGTGCTCGTGCTGGTACAATCCGTAGCCCAATTTGGGTTGGCGGTGGCCGTGCTTTCGCAGCAAAGCCTCGTGACTTTGACCAAAAAGTTAACAAGAAAATGTATCGCGGTGCGATCAAGAGCATCCTGTCTGAACTAATCCGTCAAGACCGTTTGGTTGTTGTAGAGAAGTTCGGTGTTGACGCACCTAAGACTAAAGCTCTTATTTCTGCACTTAACGAATATGAACTAAATGACGTTCTAATCGTTACTCCTGAAGTTGATGAGAACTTGTTCCTAGCGGCGCGCAACTTGTACAAAGTTGACGTACGTGACGTAGCAGGCATCGACCCAGTGAGCTTGATTGCATTTGAAAAAGTGCTAATGACTGCTGATGCGGTTAAACAACTTGAGGAGGCGTTAGCATGAAAGAAGAACGTCTACTGAAGGTGCTAGTAGCACCTCACGTTTCAGAAAAGTCTACAATGGCTGCTGAAGCGAACAACACAGTTGTATTTAAAGTAGCTAAAGACGCGAACAAAGCCGAAATCAAAGCTGCAGTTGAAAAACTGTTTGAAGTTGAAGTTGAAGGTGTTCGTACTGTGAACGTTAAGGGTAAAACCAAGCGTCACGGCATGTCTTTCGGTAAGCGCAGCGACTGGAAAAAGGCCTACGTGGTTCTTAAAGAAGGTCAGGACATCGACTTTGTCGGTGGTGCTGAGTAAGAAGGGGATTAGAAATGCCATTATTGAAAGCTAAGCCAACTTCTGCCGGTCGTCGTCACGTTGTTCAGGTCGTAAATCCTGACCTGCACAAAGGTGCACCGTACGCACCTTTGCTTGAAAAGAACAGCAAATCTGGCGGTCGTAACAACAATGGTCGTATTACCACTCGTCACATTGGTGGTGGTCATAAGCAACACTACCGTGTAATCGACTTTAAACGCAACAAAGACGGCATTCCAGCTAAAGTTGAGCGTTTAGAATACGATCCAAACCGTTCTGCAAACATTGCACTAGTATTGTACGCAGACGGTGAACGTCGTTACATTCTGGCTCCTAAGGGTATGCAAGCAGGTGATGCAATCCAGTCTGGTTCGGACGCTCCGATCAAGTCTGGTAACACTCTACCTATGCGTAACATCCCTGTAGGTACTGTTGTACACGCAATTGAAATGAAGCCTGGCAAAGGTGCGCAAATCGCACGTTCTGCTGGTGCTTATGCTCAGATCCTAGCACGTGACGGAAACTACGTTACCCTACGTCTACGCTCTGGCGAAATGCGTAAAGTTCTATCTGATTGCCGCGCCACTATCGGTGAAGTTGGCAATGCAGAGCACATGCTTCGTTCACTAGGTAAAGCTGGTGCTACACGCTGGCGTGGTGTTCGTCCTACCGTTCGTGGTGTTGCCATGAACCCGGTTGATCACCCACACGGTGGTGGTGAAGGTCGTACATCAGGCGGTCGTCACCCAGTAACTCCTTGGGGTGTTCCTACCAAAGGTAAGAAAACCCGAAGCAACAAGCGTACTGATAAGCTTATCGTACGTCGTCGAAACAAGTAATAGCGAGGATTCACCATGCCACGTTCTCTCAAGAAAGGTCCTTTTATTGACCTTCACTTGCTGAAGAAGGTAGAGGCTGCAGTGGAAAAGAACGAACGTAAACCAATCAAAACTTGGTCTCGTCGTTCTATGATCATCCCAGATATGATTGGGTTGACCATTGCGGTCCATAACGGTCGCCAACATGTACCTGTCATTATTAGTGACGAAATGGTCGGCCACAAGTTGGGCGAATTTGCGCCAACGCGTACTTACCGCGGCCATGTCGCGGATAAGAAAGCTAAACGTTAAGGGGTAGGAAGATGGAAGCATTAGCTAAACACCGTTTTGCCCGCACGTCGGCTCAAAAGGCACGCTTGGTTGCGGATCAAATTCGCGGAATGCACGTTGAGAAAGCTCTAGAGCTTCTTGCGTACAGCCCGAAGAAAAGCGCAGCGCTAGTAAAGAAAGTATTGGAATCTGCGATTGCTAACGCAGAGCACAACGAAGGCGCAGACATCGACGAATTACGCGTGTCTAAAGTTTTCGTTGACGAAGGTCCAACTATGAAACGTATCAAGCCACGTGCTAAAGGCCGTGCTGATCGTATCTTCAAGCGCAGCAGTCACATCACTGTGGTTGTAGCGGATAACTAGGAGTAGATAATGGGACAGAAGGTACATCCTACAGGTATACGCCTGGGTATCAGCAAACCATGGACTTCTACCTGGTACGCTAATACTGCAGACTATGCAGACAACCTGTATAACGATCATCAGGTACGTCAGTATCTGACTAAGCAACTAAAGAACGCTTCACTTTCTAAAATCGTGATCGAGCGTCCTGCTAAGAGCATCCGTGTGACTATTCACACTGCTCGTCCAGGCGTTGTAATCGGTAAGAAAGGTGAAGACGTAGAGAAGTTGCGTAACTACGTATCTAAGCTAGCCGGCGTGCCAGCTCAGATCAACATCGCTGAAGTACGTAAGCCAGAGCTAGATGGCCAGCTAGTAGCTGACAGCATCTCTAGCCAGCTAGAGCGTCGTGTTATGTTCCGTCGTGCTATGAAGCGCGCAGTACAAAACGCAATGCGTCTAGGCGCGAAAGGTATCAAAGTTGAAGTTAGCGGCCGTTTGGGCGGAGCAGAGATTGCACGTTCTGAATGGTACCGTGAAGGTCGCGTTCCTCTGCACACTTTCCGTGCGGATATCGATTACGCAACCTCTGAAGCGTCAACTACTTACGGTATCATCGGCGTTAAAGTATGGATCTTCAAAGGTGAAGTTCTAGGTGGTCTACCTACAACTCAAGAGCAAGCACCAGCTGCTCAACCTAAGAAGAAAGGCCGCAACGCTAAGCGAGAGGGCTAATCATGTTACAACCAAAACGCATGAAGTTCCGTAAGATGCACAAAGGCCGCAACCGCGGCTTAGCAGCGGGTAATACTGTTGCCTTTGGTACTTACGGCCTTAAAGCAGTTGGTCGTGGTCGAATGACTGCGCGCCAAATCGAAGCAGCGCGTCGTGCTATGACTCGTCACGTTAAGCGTCAAGGTAAAATTTGGATTCGAGTTTTCCCTGACAAGCCAATTACTGAGAAGCCTCTAGAAGTGCGTCAAGGTAAAGGTAAAGGTAACGTTGAGTACTGGGTATGCCAAATTCAGCCTGGTCGTGTGCTATATGAGATGGAAGGTGTTCCTGAAAATCTTGCACGCGAAGCGTTTGAATTGGCAGCGGCTAAACTGCCATTTAAAACAACCTTTGTAACTCGGACGGTGATGTAATGAAAGCGACTGAACTGAAAGAAAAGAGCGTAGAAGAGCTGAACGCAGAGTTGATTAACCTGCTACGCGAACAGTTCAACCTACGCATGCAGCACACAACAGGTCAGCTTGAAAAAACTGATCAGTTGAGAAAAGTACGTCGTAACATCGCGCGTGTTAAAACCATTCTGACTCAAAAGGCTGATGCGTAATGACTGAGCAAAAAATTCGTACAGTACAAGGTCGTGTGGTTAGCAACAAGATGGATAAGTCTATCACTGTTGTAGTTGAACGTTTTGTTAAGCACCCAATCTACGGGAAGTTCATCAAGCGCTCTACTAAGCTTCACGCCCACGACGAAAACAACGTATGCAATAAAGGTGACGTAGTAACAGTACGTGAATGTCGCCCACTATCTAAGAGCAAATCTTGGATGCTAGTTGACGTTGTTGAGAAAGCTGGCGTTTAATCGCTAACTTTTTTCAAAGTCTTAAAAAAGCCGCTCTCGAGCGGCTTTTTTGTATCTGCAGTTTCTTATACGTGCTACCTAGGTTTAAGCGTGTTCATTATCAGCGCCGCTGAAGACTAGCGTCTTGTATAAATCAGCGTAGGCATTGGACATCCTTTCTATACCAAATTTACTTGTGACAAGCTTATACAAAGCCTCTCCATATTGTGCTCTTTCATCAGGGGCTTCAATTAGACTAATTAAGCTCTCCCCAATTCCGTCAATATCTCCCGGCGCTACCATTACACCTGTCTCCTTATGCTTGATAACTTCGGGTATTCCCCCCACAGGACTAGATAACACTGCACATTTATTAGCACCTGCCTGAAGTAAAATATCGCCTAAACCCTCTGAATAGGAAGGATGAACTAGAATATCTACATTAGGGAGTATTTTAGCTACCTCTTTAGTAAAACCGCAAAGCTTCACATGCTCGTCTAGCTTGTGGCGTTCTATAAGTGATTGATAGCTCTCTTTTAGATTTCCCTCGCCAAACAATAAACAGGTTACATTTTCATGCTTGTTCAATACATCGTGCATAGCCAAAATGATATCCGCTTGCCCTTTTTGAGATATGTACTGAGCGAAGTTTGCAATGACGATATGGTCTTCAGGAATAGAGAATGTACGTCGCAGCCAACCGCTATCTTTGCGTTGGGAATACTCTGTTAAGTCTACTGCTGGATATATAACGCGCTGATGTTCTACGCCTTCACAATGTAGTGAAACCACTTTCCTCACACCTTCAGATACGCTGATAACTGCATCGAACTGTTTGTACTTATAAAATGAAAAGTGAGTTTCGGGGTTATCTATTCGCCTTGTGCAAACCGTAGGCACACCTGAAATTTTGGCCAGCATGGCACCCCATACATCCGAACCCCGTTCGCTGTGCACATGAATAATATCTGGGTTAACCCCATTTACGACTTCCAGTAAACGCTTTACACATAGGAAGTCTGACTCACCGGCATACTTAATGGTATGCGTTTCACAATACCCAAAAGCCGTATGACGAATCTCACTGTCTTCAGCGCAAACCAAGTGAAGTGATATATCATCATGGTGCTCTAACGCATTGATGAGGTATGCAACTTGTTCGGCGCCACCGTGAAGATGTATGCCAAGTTCCATGTGAAGGACGCGTATACTCAAATGCCTTCCTTAAAATTTATTTAATATTCTGTATACGCTGCTTTTTTATTTAAGACCGTTTTTTTGCGGCTTTTCTTATATGGTTGTGGTTATATCTTGCTGTTTAAACATCGCTATACGCATAAAGCGAGTGATCAATATATTATTGCCTTTCTCATATACACTATTTACTTACGTATAGGGTCGCTTTGCCCTAGACGCGGGCTATTTAGCCACTACAATGTCGAAAGAATCTATCGGGAACTGCGGCACTAGATAGCTAGAATTACCTGCTTATCGCTGGGAGTGGGTGTTTCGCAGTGCCCAGCACACCGTATTTGAAAAGCATAATTCAACATCGATAGTCGATCACTTGTAGTCGTGCCGTCGAAGTATCTGTATCAAAAAGGATGTATTTATGGTTGTTGCCAATACACGTGGCTATAAACCTACTCTACTTGAAACGCTCTGCCGGTGGGGATATTCGCTTGTATTGGCGATTGCCATTCCCTTCGCATTTATTCATTTATTGATAAAAGCCACGAAAGCAAGCGATGACTCGCATCGAGGGAGATTTGAGCGTTTTGGTATAGTCCCAAAGCCGCTCAAGCAGAATGGCTATTTGTTTCACTGTGTTTCAGTGGGGGAAGTCGTGGCTGCTTCATGCGTAATAAAGCGAATAATGCAACACGAGCCAGACGCGCAAATAACCGTTACTACAACCACGTCTACAGGCTCTGCTCGCGTTCGAGATATATTCAAAGACACCGTTCACCATTTCTATCTGCCTTATGATTTGTCGCTGACTATGTCTTCAATGCTGAAACGCATTAAGCCCAAAGCAGTAATGATTACAGAAGTTGAACTATGGCCAAACCTTATTCACGTGTGCTGGAAGCGCAATATTCCCGTTATGGTAATAAATGCTCGCATGACTGAGCGATCGGCCAAACGTTATAAAAAAATCGGACAGCTATTTAACCCTATGTTGGCTAAGCTGTCTCACGTATGTGCTCAAGGGCAGAGAGACTATGATAATTATGCTTGGCTTGGTGTTGCGCAAGATAAGCTAACCCTCACGAATAATATTAAGTTTGATCAAGCCGCAAAGACAGCGAGCTCTTCTGCACATTTTCTTGGGTTAGCTAAGGGTGAAAGGCCAATACTAGTTGCAGGCAGCACGCACGAACCTGAAGAGAGCGTTATCGTTGAATCTGCAAAGGTTTTATGGGACGAGAACCCCCAACTACGGGTGATTATCGTCCCTCGCCATCCAGAGCGTTTTGAAGCCGTAGCAAAATTACTTGAAAGGCATAATTTGAACTTCGTCAAAAGTTCAGAGGTGGATAACGTTCCAGACGATGTGAACGTTATCCTGTTGGATGAAATGGGTAAGTTAAATCATGCTTATGCGGTAGCAACATTTGCCTTTGTTGGCGGCTCTATTGCCGATAGAGGCGGCCATAATGCCCTTGAGCCGGCAGCATTCTCGTTGCCAATAATGATGGGGCCTCACACCTATAATAACCCTGTTATCTGCGACTATTTAAAAGAATGTGGCGCATTAAGCATTGTAGAAGATGCTTCTCGCGTTTCTTCAACGGTACAAGAATGGCTTGAATCACCCAGTAAAGCTGAAAAAGCGGGAATGGCCGGTAAAAAGGTACTACAGGATAACAGCGGCGCGTTAGATTCTACTTTAGCGTGTATACATCGCAGTATTCGTTAAATGCCGTCAGTCAAAAACAGCAACTCGTTGTTATTGAACAAAAAAGGAACCCCGCATTTGTGCGTCTGATGCACCAAATTAGGCGCTGTGACAGCTAAAAGATAATGAATAGGGACTTGGTTTTTAGCTATCTATTTGATTATACAAGGATTGTCAAAGTTGGTTCGCTGCTTGCTATAAAGTGTGCGACAGCGTAACAACAGTAAAATCCAAATAAATATGCACCTTTTAAAAAGGGCACTGCGTTGCGCGTTTTCCAGGGAGAGACCTCCTGCCGGTGGGCAGGAGGTTTTCTTACTTTTGCACTTCTACTTTTTCTTCTTTTCGTTCTGGTTCAATCAAGCTAATCAGACGCCATCCTGCTTTAGGCTGAATACTGTTACCGTTGATAAAAGTATAGCTCTTACCTTCAGCGTTGATCGCAATGAGAGGTGTAGCGCGCTCACCATACTGTTTAATGTACTGCTCGTAAGTAAACTCTTCAGATAAACGGGTGGTTTTCACCATTGAGTCACGGGCAATGGCCGATGCTAAATACCCATAAGTAACGCCTTCATCGAACAGAGTAAGTTTTTTCGCGTATTGTTCGCTAACTTGGTGACTTGGTCGCGTAGATTGTTCGTTATTTGTCAGCGCCCATACTTTGTCTTTGCCCATCGTGTATTCAAAGTGATAAGCAATAAGTGGGTTAAGCTGTTTATAAGGCGACATAATCAGCACGGTACCGAATGTATTCAGATCAAGATGTCGCGCTGCATGGTCAGACATTGGGTTGCCAAAATATACTGGGATATCCTTCATACGCGCTTCTCTTATTGCGTCCCAGTTAGTATCTGCAATGGTAACGTCTAGCTTTTGATTTATCATTTCCGTCGCTAAGGCGCGGTTGAATTTACTGCCACCGAAAATCAGATAGCCAGTTGGCGCAGGCGCTCTCACCTTAAGTAGCGACGCAACAGTGCGTGAAGTAAGGCTCTGTACTACCACTGTTGCAATAATCACCATAAAGACAATAGGAACGATAATACCCGCGCCTTCATAGCCAATTTCTTCAAGCTTTAAAGAGAAAAGGGCTGATACCGCCGCTGCAACAATACCGCGAGGTGCAATCCAGCTTAGCAAGGCTAATTCGTTTAACTTGAGTCCGGTACCGACGGAAGACGCCAATACGGACAAAGGTCGAGCCACAAACATAATGGCGGCAAGCACTACAACGGAGCCCCAACCTACATCCACTACCGATTGTAAGTTCAAACGCGTTGCAAGCAGAATAAATAAGCCTGAAATAAGTAAAACACTGAGGGTTTCTTTAAATTCAAGAATGTCTTCTACGTCTACGTCCTTCATATTAGCCAGTACCATACCAGATATGGTAACGGCCAAAAGGCCAGACTCGTGCGCAACATAATTAGACGCTGCAAACACACCCAGAATAACGGTTAACACTGCGGTGTTAAGCAAATAGTGCGGTATCCAGTCTTTGCGAATAGACAGGCCAAGCAGATAGCCAGAAGCGAGACCAAGTACGGAGCCAATTCCAATGGTTTTGCCAAACGCTATCAGCGTATGGGTAATGGCGGTTTCTTGCGATGCAACGATAAACTCGAAAACCAGTACGGCGAGCAGAGCGCCGATAGGGTCTATGACAATCCCTTCCCAGCGTAAGATATTGGCCAAATTCGTTTTCGGTCGCACGGTTCTGAGCATGGGCACTATAACCGTGGGGCCTGTTACGGTAACAATGGCTCCGAATAGGAAGGATAGCTGCCAAGTAAGATCAAGACTGTAGTGCGCTGCAGTGGCTGCGACAAGCCAGGTTACAACCACGCCCACAGAGCAAAGGTTTCGAACCATGTTCCCATGACCCGCGATGTCGCTGAACTTCAGCGTCAGTGACCCTTCAAAAAGAATAATGGCAACAGAGAGAGAAACGACAGGAAACAGCAAATCACCGAATAAGTCGTCCGCGTTGAGCACGCCAAAAACAGGGCCAACCACAATACCGACAATTAACAACGGTAAAATAGCAGGGAGCCTAACCTTATAGGCTAAGTATTGGCAGGTAATTGACAGCAATCCAACTGCAACGAGTGAAAGAAGCGGGTCTGACAAAGTGAGTCCTTAACGTGTTGATATTATTCCATGGTATATCAGCCTAAACATTTGTCATACAGAGACTTTAGGCCAACCTAAGTTTATAGCGATATACGCTTGGGCTAAAAGTTTAGACCAATAGACCTTATTTAGCGCACTAAAATGCATGTTAGAGAGTGGGTAGGTTTGATATTATTCGTCACTTATCGTTCTTTTCGGAGCCTTTCATTGAACACTCACTTTAAATTCGCGGCTTTATCAGCATCGCTTGTACTAGCATCGGCATGCGCAGTTCAATATCCCATCCCTTCTGCACAGTTACAAATAAAAAATATCGTTGAGTTGCCGGAAGAACTTTCAGAAACATCGGGTCTATTTTGCGAAACGGACGGCATGTACTCATTAAATGACTCAGGTAATGCTCCCATCATTTATCGTATAAATTACCAGGGTGAAATTATTGAACGAACGCGCTTACCGCTCACCAATAAAGACTGGGAAGCAATAACCGCTGACGCTTCATCGTTTTACATTGCGGATGTGGGAAACAATAAAGGCAAAAGAGAGCAGGTCGAAATACATAAAGTAAACCGCTCAAATGTGAATGACATCACCTCTATTACATTGAAATACGAGGGTAATGACGCTTCGAATAACATTCCTTATGCACATGATTTTGACTCAGAGGCGATGGTTAAGCATGGCGATGACCTGCTTCTTTTTTCTAAAAGTTGGAAAACTGGTATAACCCATATCTATAAAGTGAACGAAGACGAAGCTGAGCAAACCATTAGTACGTTTGCGTCCATTGATGGACTGCCGGGCGTGGTAACTGGGGTAGACTTCGATCAGCACCAAAATAGGTTTGTTATCACCGGCTACAAATCAGATCCATTTGGAAACTTTGCTACTTTCATGGCTCAAGTATCAAGCGACTTTGCCCTTCTTGATGTATGGCCGCTTGAGCAATATAAACAAGTTGAAGGCATATGCGTGGATAATAGCGGCACATATTGGTTCAGCGAAGAAGCTACGGAAGGGCGCGAAGCATCGTTGTCTAGCGCCAGAGTGATGCCATAACAAGTAGCGCCAAAACAGGTAACGCCGTAACGAGCAACGCTATAAAAAAGCGAGCTGATTGAAGTCTGGCAGCCAATCCCCCCAAGCTTATTCACGGTTGTGAATAAGCGCTCTTTCATTGTCAGCAGCTGTTCTTTTAAAGTTATCTTTTAGTCGATGTTAGTAAAATGGCTAATACCCAACTGCCTACTTTCCTGTCTATACTGAAATTGTGATCGAATAAGTTGTAGCCAACCACAATTTGAGAGGCAGCGAAAAATGAGACGTTTAAACCAGTCCTTTTTAGCAATGTGCTTTTGTCCATGTTTTTTATTGGCGGGTGCAGCTAATGCCTCTGTGGTCGAAAAGGCACAAGAATGGCTCAACAAATATTCAGACAGTGACGATACGTTTTCCCTAACTCTCACTAAGAATAAAATTAAGTTCAAAGGCTGCAAACAAAAGCAGTATCAACTTGCATTTAGCCAAAAACTGGCGCCAATGTTTAACGTTGAAGCCATTGTCCATTACAACAAAGGGTTGCTTGACTACGGTGTTATGTCTCAGCGTGTCAGAAGCCACGAATTTGAAGTGGTTAGCTGGTGGGATAGAGGTGATTATCGGTTGGGGTTAAGCCATAAAGTACGCCCCCGTCATGAGATGAGCATTCCGGTTGCCGATACAATTCGTCTGCCTACCAGTACATCAGCAGGCCTTTACGTAGAAATTCCATTCAAGGAAGACAAGCACCTTCTTACTGTTGGAGCTATGAGAGAGTCGTGGGAAAGTGAAGGAGCATCAATGCAATTGCCATGGCGTTCCAGCCGTGACAATCAAGTAAAAGTAGAATACGCCATCACTTTCTAAATGGTGGCGCATAAGGTTGTGTTATCTCACCGCTTTGCCATTCATAAGGCATAAGTAAACTTATAGCTTAAATCTGCTCACTTCAGACGAGAGTTCTTGCGCCAGTTCATCGAGCTTGTCACTCACGCTAACCAATATCTTAGTCGCATTCAGGGTTTCTTCACTTGATGCACTAATGTCATTAATGTTTCGACTGATATCTTCAACCACCGTGGCTTGCTCTTCCGTAGCCGTCGCCACTTGCGTGTTCACATCATTAATGTGAGCAATCTCTTCGGCGATATCTTGAAGCAATTTGTCTATTTCATTGGTTGCGGTTACCACATCGGTTGTGCGTGCTCGACTTGACTCCATTTGCGAAACGGCAGATTTAGAGTCTTGCTGAAACTTATCGATCTTCACCTGTATTTCATCAGTCGCTTGAGCGGCACGTTGTGCAAGTGTTCGCACCTCATCAGCAACGACTGAGAAGCCTCGGCCGTGATCGCCAGCCCGAGCTGCTTCTATAGCAGCATTTAGCGCAAGTAAATTGGTTTGCTCTGAAATACCTCGAATTGTATCGAGGATACCGCCAATGGCTGCGGTGTGTTCATCTAGCGATTGAATAACCCGAGACACATCTTGAATTTGACCCGAAAGACCGTTTATCGCGTGTACTGCACGTTGGGTAATTTCTCGACCGTGAGCGGAATTAGTTGTAGCCATATTCGCATTTTGCGCAGCATGGGTAGCTGACTGGGCTACTTCATTTACCGTACTGCCCATCTCTGTTAACGCGGCTGCCGCCTGTAAGGTTTGATCGCGCTGGCTCTTGGTAGAGTTTTCTGTTTGATGAGACTGCTTCGCAACATCTTGTGCTGACGCCTTTAGTGCGTGACTTGTTTTCGCCACTTGCGAAATGGTGCCGTGAAGGTGATCAATAAAGTTATTGAACCCTTCCACTAATCGGGCAATTTCCTTTTGTTCTGGCATAGGAATACGAGAGCGTAAGTCGCCTTGTCCTCTGCCAAGCTGCTGGAAAACATCGGCTAGTGATTCAAGTGGCTTGGTAAGCGTGCCTGCTAGCCAAATACCAATAAGTGCGAAAGCGCCTGCTATCACCAAAGCCCAAATGATAATCTGGCGACTGCCTGCATTTAGTGATGCGTAAAGCTCATGCTCGGGTACTTGTGCAACCACGTACCAACCGGCTTTCTCCACATAGGTACTGGCAAACAGTTGCGTGTCGCCTGCCGCGTCACTGGTGGCCATAGCAAAGCTCTGACGATTGAGTAGTTGCCCTGATGTGCTTGAATCGCTTATGGACGCTAACTTAGCCTTTCCTAATAACTCGGTATTGGGATGCGCGATAATGGTGCCGTTTCCGTCAACAAGAAAGACAAAGCCGGTTTGCGCAATTTTCACCGCATTGATGATATCTAGCAGCTCATCGACCGATTTAGCGACACCCGACATACCTCTGCCGTTTACTTGCTGGTAATTCGCAAAAAGTCGGTAACCTTGGCCCGGTTCGTTGTATAGGCTTAGTGAAATTGGTTCGCCGCTATTTTTGTAAGCGAAAAACCACCCATCAAATTCATCGTTTTGTAGCACCCGCAAGAAACCATCTTGGTTCCAATATTTGTAGGTGGTTCTGTCTACAAATGAGGCTACCGTTAAATCGTTAAATTCAACGATATTACTTAAATAGCTAAGGAGACGGCGTTCGCCAGCGCTATCTGCGCCTGCCGACGACCAGGCAAGAATGTCGGGGTTAGAAGCAATGCCGTGAGCAACGGTAAGCATTACACTTGCTTCCCTGTCCACTCGGTTACCAACTTGTTTAAGTAATGAAGGAAGCTGAAGTTCTTCCATGTTCTCTTTAACGAGATCACGGGCAATCCATTGGCTAATAGAACCTACAAGAATAGCAGCAGCGAGCACCGCCACAATAAGAGAAATAATGAGTTTTTGTTTTATACTGAAAGTCATGACTTTCGACCACGTAAGTTAATGCTGAAATTTATGATCAAGGGTGACGTGGCATTGCAGGCACAGCAACGTCTGATACTGAGTCCTAGGCGGGTCAGTACTACTCTCTGATTCTTACGCTAGTGCTATTGTTATTTTTAAAGCGCAGACAAGTTATCGACCTTTTCCCTGCAAAGTTTATACTTTTTGCTAGGGCAAAGAGATTGTGAAGCATAATTGACCAATAGGTCAATAGAAAGATGAGGCTTTACAAAAACGTCAGTTACAAAAAAGCCCTCTGCTTTACGAAGAAAACAAGAGGGCCAATGGCGTACTGAAGCTAAATATTTAATTAGCCACAGCTAGGGCCTGTTGCTCTTTGATGTACAGCGAATAACAACAGGACCTAGGAAGGGTAAGGACGTTAACTTACTCTTTGCTTTCCTTAGGAATAGGGAAACCACGGTCACGCATCAATGCGTCTACCTTGGCGTCACGACCACGGAACTTGCGATATGCTTCAGCTGGATCCATTGCGTTACGTACGGCGAATAGATATTTCACTAAGCGATCGCCTACTTCTTTATCGTAGAAACCACCCGGTGCTTCCATAAAGGCTTCTGCTGCGTCAGCAGTAAGAACCTCTGCCCACATGTAGCCGTAATAGGCCGCAGCATAACCTTCACCCGAGAACACGTGACCGAAGTGAGGTGAACGGTGACGCATAACGATTTCTTCTGGCATACCAAGCTTCTTAAGCTCTTCACGCTCAAAAGTATCAGGGTCAATCTTGCTAGGATCGGTAGTATGATACTTCAGGTCCATAATGGCAGAAGCCATGTACTCAGTGGTTTTGAAGCCTTCATTGAAGGTTGAGGCCTTCTTAATCTTCTCAACTAGTTCTGCTGGAATTGGCTCGCCTGTTTCATGGTGAACCAGATAGTTGTTGATTACCTCATCGGTGGTCAACCAGCGCTCTAATAACTGAGACTGGAACTCAGTGTAATCGCGTACGCCAGAATGCGAAGACGGGTATTCTACGTCAGACGCTAAGAAGTGAAGAGCATGACCAAATTCATGGAAGTAGGTTTCAGCATCATCCCACGAAATAAGTGTAGCTTCGCCATCAGCACCTTTCACGAAGTTCGAGTTGTTTGAAGACAATACGGTCTTCTTGCCATCGAACGTGGTGTAAGAGCGATACGTCGTTGCCCAAGCACCAGAGCGTTTACCTTGGCGTGAGAATGGGTCAAGGTACCAAAGACCGATATGCTCACCGCTGTCTTTGTCAGTTACTTCCCATACTTTCACGTCTTCGTGGAAAACGGGTACTTTGCCTTCTTCAACAGGTGTGAAGTTGAAGTTGAACAAGCGACCTGCAACGTAAAACATCGCTTCGCGCAGCTTATCAAGCTGTAAGTACTGCTTTACTTCGTTTGAGTCCAGGTCGTATTTCGCCTGACGCACTTTTTCTGCATAGAAGCGGTAGTCCCAAGGTGCAATAGTGATGTCTGCACCTTCTTCATCGGCAATGGCTTGCATGTCGGCCACTTCTTCTTCAACGCGAGCAATAGCGGCAGGCCATACTTTCATCATCAGATCCATGGCGTTTTCTGGGTTCTTCGCCATACGATCTTCTAAACGCCACTGTGCGTAATTTTCGTAACCCAACAGCTCAACGCGCTCATCTCGAAGGGTTAGGATGCGCTTGATAATGTCATTGTTATCAAAATCGTCGGCATTGTCACCGCGGTTATAATAAGTACGCCATACCTTTTCGCGAAGCTCACGATTGGTTGAGTAGGTCAAGAACGGGTCCATAGACGAACGCGTATTGGTGATCGCGTATTTACCTTCTTCGCCACGAGACTCGGCAGCCGCTTTTGCTGCCTTTACAAATGAGGCAGGTAGGCCGTCAAGCTGGTCTTCAGTAATATAAGTAACGTAGTTTTCTTCGTCTGCTAGCACGTTGTTAGAAAACTTGGTGTGCAGCGTAGCAAGTTCTTGGTTAATTTCAGCATAGCGCTTTTTCGCTTCGCCATCTAACGTCGCACCGTTGCGCGCGAAGCTGTTGTATGTCATCCACGTAATACGCTGTTCTTCTGGCGTGAGCGATTTCAGTTCATCAGACTCGTACACCGTCTTCACTCTTTCAAATAGTTTTTCATTTTGCGTAATTTGAGTGAAGAAAGCTGACAGTTTTGGTGACATCTCGGCCTGAATTTCGCGGAATTCAGGGCTAGACTTGTTTGAGCTCCAAATGCCGTAATACGTGAATACGCGACCAAGCTCTGCACCTGCACGCTCCATTTCAACAATGACGTTTTCAAAGGTTGGTGGCGCTTCGTTATTTGCGATGGCTTCGATCTCTTTAAGATTCAGTTCCATGGCTTTTTCTAGCGCAGGCTTCAAATCTTCCAAATTCATTTTATCGAAAGCAGGCACGCCACCGTACGGGCCTTTAAACTCTTGAAGCAGCACGTTATCAAACTGTGCTTGTTGAGATGTCGCTGTATTTTGTACATCTGTGCTGGTGGTCTCAGGTGCTTTTTGTTCTGAACATGCACCGAGTGCAACCACAACCGCCATAGCGGTGAGTGATGATTTAAATTTACCCATGAGTTTTCCTGTCTGTTTTTATCTATACGTTTTATGACAAAAACCATCTTAAGATAATGTAAAAATAAGTTAAATGCTCTTTAACGTAATTCCTTGCAGCACAGCGGTTTGAAGAGAAATCGCGCTGATATGCAATTCGTCGAAATTGGTCAAATTTTGATTGGCTTTATGCTGGTTGGAAATTACACTGCGCGCGTTCTGAATAGCTGTCTTCCGCAGCTCGTAAACCACTGACTTTTTTACTGTGATCATCATGTTTGAATTACTTCTTCACGCGTTTCCCGTTGCATTCGCTTTGGCTTCCTTTTGGTCGAACACTGAACGTAAATTACTGCTACTGAATTTAGGGTTATGTATTGCTATTGGCTCACTTTTGGTTTTCGAGCAAGCGTGGGGAGGAGCTGTAGTAATTACGGTGGCGGGGCTGAGTACCAGTTATCGTTTAATAAAACAAAAACTTCTGTCTCCTGTGGCAACCTACATTACATTAATCTCTATGATGGTTATTGTGCTGACGGTGAATAACCTAATCGGTAAAACATCGTTAGTTGAAGCTATGCCGGTGTTAACTTTTATGGCGTACCGGTTTGGTGAACTTCACTGTAAGGAAGCGGGTTTAAGGGTATGCATGATTATTGGCTCCATCAACTTCACTGCGTACGGAATAATTACGCAAACGTGGGGATTAGCCATTACTGAAGCCCTGTTTGCAGCCTCGAACCTGTGGTATTACATGAAGCTAAGACGTGCCATGCGCACCAGCCCTGTTTGAAGCGTAAAGTAGTTCATGTCAGACCGATAACTGCACTAACCTAATGACAAGAAAGTGGACGTATTGAAACCGTTGCTTGTATTGAAACCATAGCCGCTTTGTGATTTATTGCGTCTTTAAAGGGAATCAAAATTTCACAGGGAAGACGATGCAACGCAAACCCATCGACAAGGCACTATTTCTTGGTGTTCCAGTATTTCTACTGGCTCTTTTTATTTTAAATATCACTGCAGAAGGTGAAGTTAAACTAGCGGCTACCCTAGGTAGTGTTGGGCTATGTATAGGCTTTTTCTCTTATTTAAGAAGCAGGCGCTTCGGCAATAGATATCCCATTGAAAAATTGATAGAAAAAGATGGTGATTTTGTGGTGTTTCACTTTTTACAGGGACTTGATCGCCAACCCCTCAGGGTGAACGCCAATACTATCTATGCGCTTAATTTTTCTCACCATTACCTTGGAGTCATTTTGGAAAGCGGCAACGGTAAAGGGTTTGACTTTCACTACCCTCATAAGGAAGCCGTAATAAAAGCGAGACTTCAAGAGGTGCTTGGTGATGATGGATTTAACAACGTAAAAAAGAATGTCTAAATAAAGCGAAAAAAGTGTAAAGCAAAAAAAGTGTAGAGCGAAAAAAGTGTAAAGAGAAGCCCGAAAGTAATGTTTACTCGCGGGCTTTTTTTATTTTATCAGTGTAAAAACTTACGCAAACACCACGGTCTTATTTCTGTGAATAATCACGCGGTCTTCTAAGTGGTAGCGCACGCCATGAGCTAATGCCGTTACTTCACAATCTTTACCCTTACGCACCATATCAGCTGCACTGTCGCTGTGACTAATACGCTTAACGCTTTGCTCAATAATAGGGCCTTCATCTAAATCTTTAGTTACGTAGTGACAGGTTGCGCCGATTAGCTTTACGCCGCGATCATAGGCTTGCTGGTATGGCTTAGCGCCTGCGAAGCTGGGTAAGAAGCTGTGGTGAATATTAATGGCTTTGCCTTCCAATTCTTGGCAAAGCGTGTCAGGTAAAATTTGCATAAAGCGGGCAAGCACGGTCAAATCAATTTTGTATTCTTGAAGTAAGGTCGTGATTTGAGCAAAAGCGGTCTCTTTACCTAACGCTTTAAAGTCTACCCAATGAAAAGGGACTTTGTACCAGTCTGCAAACTGTTTCATTTGCGGGTGGTTGCCAATAATCACCGGAATATCACAGTGTAGTTCGCCTGTGTGCCAGCGGTGAAGCAGGTCAACTAAACAGTGAGACTCAAGGCTAGCTAACAGCGCAACGCGCTGCTTTTTGCTAGAGTCGCTCAGCTTCCAGTTCATCTGATATTCGTTAGCAAGTGGGGTGAACTCTTTAACAAAGCTTTGATGATCTAACTTTAGCGAGTCGGTACTAATTTCATGGCGCATGAAAAAGCGGCCAGTCTGTAAATCGGTATGATGGCTGGCTTCAACGATGGTAGCGTTATGGTCGGCTAAAAATTGCGACACGCTGGCAACTAGCCCGATTTGGTCAGGGCAGTCTATAACTAATCTAAATGTTTGTTGCATGTGGGCAGTTTGAATAAAAAAACAGGCTATCTTTTTACCCGTGACGCTAGGCGTTGTAAAGGCTATAGGTAATTTAAAACCAGCTTAAATTGCTATAACTCATAATCACACGAGGTCTTAAGCTGAAAAGGTGCGAGTCAAATGGGCATCAGTTTACCCAAATCAGCACGGTATTGCGTTTGCCTTTACTCGTCGGTTATCCCTCGGCGCAGCTTTTCTCTCACCGACATATTGTGTTTCAACGGCCAAGACTGGCGGATAGGGTAGACTACCCCTTGCGGTGTAGAGACAGACTCAAAAAGGTGAAATGCCGAAACGTGAACGTCTACACTGGGGCTGTAAAGGGGAAGAGGCAAGCTCGACGTAGCCTTTCTGACAAGCGTAACGTGAGGCTTATATTCTCTGCTTTCTACCTCTATTGCCGCCTTGCGGGCTGCTTTTCGCGACAATTTGGCGAGTTCACCTAGCGCCTTTGGCGCATCTGTCGGCGAAGCGAAGAGTATCTTAGGACCGTTCCATAATCCCGTCGCATCGAGGGTTAGAGAAAAGGGTTCGCTCACAAGCTGATCGAGTTCATACACCAACGCTTCGTGCTGCCGATGATTTATCTCACCTAAAAAGCTAAGCGTTATGTGGAAGTTCGCCGCCGGCACTGCGTACGGTTGCGCGGGCCCTTGGCTATTGGTGTGCTCGTAGCGCGCATTGGTAGACTTTCGAGAACGGGTAGACTCGCTTTTTACCCATTGCCGAGGCATAACTTCAGGCAATGCCTGTTGGCGCCAGCTATCTAGAGCAAGTTTTTCTGTGGCGCTAAGATCTAAACCAATAAAGCTTCGCATAGCTTTCCTCCTTCCAATTTGCCCTTTAGCTTGTACATCACGTTAATGTCCAAACAAACTTAAGCTTATCATGGCGCTACCTGCGATTTCCAAAACAAGACGCAAGTATTAAGCTATTTGCCAAATTTAAAAAAATAGCAGTGATGTTCGGGTGCATTGCTCAAATCAGGTACACTATACCCATCAACTTATAACACCTTTATGCCCTTTATGTTACAGCCGTTTTCTCACTTACCCGCTTATGAACTCGTTACGCCGCTTGAAGAAGCTGTAGCCGCTAGCAACGTCATCATAGGGGCTCCTCCGGGCGCGGGAAAGTCCACCGTACTTCCTTTGTCACTGCTGAAATCATCGCTTAAAGGAAAAATATTACTTATGCAGCCACGGCGCGTGGTGGTGAGAAACCTTGCGGACTATTTAGCTAGGCAATTAGATGAAAATGTGGGCGAAACGGTTGGCTATCGCATTAAGGGGGAGTCGAAAACATCGTCTGCCACTCGGCTTGAGATCATAACCGAAGGGGTGCTGACTCGCATGATTCAGCAAGACCCTGAGCTTGCTGGGGTAGCTGCTATTGTATTCGATGAATTTCATGAACGCAGTATTCACAGTGACTTCGGTTTGGCACTAGCGCTTGAAGTACAGTCGGGGCTTCGCGATGACTTACGATTAGTTGTAATGTCGGCTACCTTGGATGTAGCACCCCTTCAAATGTTGCTCAATGCGCATAGCGTACTGCCAGTAGTGAACTTGAATACGCAAGGGCGCATGTTTCCCGTTGACATTCGCTACACACAAGATGTGCAGGCGCATGAGTTAGTACCCAAAACCTGCAATATCATAAAGCAGGCAGTAGGCGAACACGACGGTGATATTTTGGTTTTCCTACCTGGGCGAGGAAGCATTAATGCCGTTGCTAAGGATATAAAAGGCGTTGCTGAGAGTGCGGGCATAGACGTTCACATGCTCTATGGAGCGTTGAGTAAATCTGTGCAACAAGCCGCTATTACGCCAGACCCGCAAGGCAGACGAAAAATCATATTATCTACCAATATTGCTGAAACGAGTCTTACCATTGAAGGCGTGACGGTGGTTATTGATAGCCTATGGGAAAACAGTGCTCAGTATCATCCGTCCAGTGACATAACTGCGCTTACCCAGCAGCGCATTTCGCAAGCATCCGCCATTCAAAGAGCGGGGCGCGCGGGGCGTGTAATGGCCGGAACCTGCTATCGTTTGTGTAGCAAAAGCAGCTTCGAGCGTTTGGCCAAACACAATGCGGCGCAAATTGAAAAGGAAGACTTAAGTAGCTTTTTGCTTGATACCTTAGCCTGGGGCAGTAGCCCAGATACCTTGGCATTGTTGACGAAGCCTACACAAGCGCAGCAACAGGTTGCACAACAAAAGCTTCAGCGGGTTAATGCTATCTCACAATCCAGCATTACTCCCTATGGAAGAGCGCTGGCCCAGTTACCCTGTCAGCCCCATTTAGCCCACTTATTGCTGACCGTTAAACAAGGGATTGATGGACTTAGTGCTGATGACAACGAAGCGCTTCGCCACGCTGCTCCCTTTGTTGTGGCTCTTAGCGAGAGTAATATCAGTGTAGGTGGCGCAACAAATGTCATGGATGCGCTGCTCCACGCCAATAGCAACACGCGCAGTCAGCTTACACAGCAAGCTACCCGTTATGCGCGCTACGTGCAAAATAATGAAGGAAAAGCACAACGCTTTAAGCCTGATATTAACGAACTAGACGAGCAAGCCCTTGGGCTTTGTATCGCTATCGCATTTCCTTTGCAGGTGGGCTATAGGCGCAGTGCGTCAGATAAATCGGCAGAGAGCTCGAATACAACAAATGGTAAGCCTAAGACCGGTATAGTCGAATACAAGCTGGCAAGTGGCAAAGGTGCAGAGCTCACTGCCGCTGGCAGTGCGTCCATTTTTAATGAGAGCGAAAATGGCGATGGACCATGGCTGGCAGTGCTTGATGGGCAGCTGATAAAAAGCACGGTGGCAATACGCTTGGCACAGTCAGTGCCTGAAAGCTGGTTGCGTTTAGCCTTTCCTGACGCGTTCAAAGAAAAGCGCAGCGTTATTCTTAACAGCGATACTGGGGTAATGGAAGCCAGAGTAAGTACGGGCTTTTATGAGATAACGTTAAATAGCATACCGGTTTCTGGACAGGAAAAAAGTCGTGAAAAAGCATTCTGGGATGATGCGTTATGCAACGCATGGTTCGCCTATCTTGATTCACTTCCTCTATCAAGCTGGCCGCTTTCTGACGCAGACTGGCAATGGTGGCGAAGAGTGGCAATGGCTGGGAAGCTCAATTTGCCACAAGACAAAGCCTTCGATGAACCCGATCCGTGGCCGTTGTCATTGAACGCTCTCGTGCACGAGGCCAAAGACAGTTTAGCACCCGTCTTAAAAAACTGTAAAAACATCAAAAACCTTAAGCAGTTACCGTGGAAAACAGCCTTGAATAATGGTCTTTCTTGGCCTCAACAAGATGCCTTAGCCACACTCTTGCCAACTCACGTGACTATTCCAACCGGCAGAGAGGCTAGCCTGGATTATCGCGATAATGGAGATGTGGTGCTGTCGGTCAAAATGCCAGAGTTATATTCTCAAGGCACGCCATTAACGATAGCGGGTGGGCGAATTACCGTTGTATGTGAGCTGCTGTCGCCAGCAGGTAGGCCATTACAAACCACCAGTGATTTAGCCGCCTTTTGGCATGGCAGTTATAAGGAAATACAAAAAGAAATGAAGGGGCGCTATCCAAAACACTTTTGGCCAGATGACCCCGCAAATGCATCGCCGACCAGCAAAACAAAAAAGCATATGTAGCGCGCTGATACGGCTACACGAACCATCGTTTTCAGGTGATTTTTGTTTATTTTAAACAAAAGTAGTATCTATACGCCATTTTCCTATATGCCAGTTTCGTACACAGTATGTTTTTTACGACAGTGGTCGTGCGCTGAAACTTGCGCTAAGTTGGAGTATGAAACCTCACTCTTATTTACAGGTTAAACTACGCAATGAAACTATCTTGTATTGCCACTGCTGCTTTTTTATTTGCTACTTCAATTAACGTTCAAGCTCACGATTTTTGGCTAGAACCCACAGCATATCGTTCTCAAGAACCGAATTCGCTGGCATTGCAGTTTAAAGTGGGTCATAAGGAAGATACCTCTCATTGGAACCTTGCATGGGATAGAATAGTCGCGTTGCGCACCTACTCTTTTGACGGTGTAACTGATATGGCTGCCAGTGTTGTACCTAAAACTTCAATGCTGCCGGGCATGGCAAAAACAACCAAGCTCCCATCCGGTACTCACGTCATAGGGTTTGAAAGCTATCACGCCACAAGCACATTAAAAGCGAAGAAGTTTAATCAGTATGCAAAAGAAGAAGGCTTAACTGAGGTATTGGCGCACCGCGAGGCAAGGGGACAAAACGATATCGCCGGCAAAGAGCTGTACTCTAGAAAGGCGAAAACCATTGTGCAAGTTGGCGATACGGTAACGAACAACGTATTAAAACCCATTGGCCACACATTGGAAATAGTGCCTCTTGAACATCCTTACAAGCTTGCAGGAAACACGCTATCTGTTCAGGTATTATTTAAAGGTAAGCCTTTGAGTAACGCGCTTATCGATGCGTATTCCTTGGTTGATCACAGCGCTAAAGAGCAAGCGGTTAAAACGGATAGTGAGGGCAAGGCGACATTTAAATTTGACGTCGAAGGACCTGTAATTCTGAATACAGTTTGGGGAGTCCCACTTACAAATAGCTCGGCTGCAGATTTCGAAACCTATTTTTCGAGCCTAACGTTTGAGTACTTTCAGTAACCAACAAAGTGAGTGGTTTACACCTTGTAGGCCACTGAAAATACCAAACAGTGAATGCGCGCCAGAAATGGCGCATCATATATGAAATTTAAGAAGTCGTCGTTTCAAGGTCGATATTAAGTGCAGCCATCACTTCAAGTCCTGGGAACCCATCCGCAATCATGTTGTTACTGATTTGGTAATTGCGAATGCCTTCGCGGGTGGCGGGGCCAATAATGCCGTCAGGCTTACCCACATCAAAGCCCAAATCATTCAGCTTGCTTTGAAGGGCAATAATATCTTTGCGATTGTACGCAGGTAGATCAGGTAACGTGGCTTTAATGCCAGACGCGCCAGCGATGCGGTCGGCCAATACACCTACGGCAATGGCATAAAACTCTGAGTTGTTCCAGCGCATAATAACGCGGAAGTTTTTGTAGGCGATAAAGGCAGGGCCGTTGTGACCAGCTGGCACAATAACATAGGCTGTAGTATCGCCTTCGCCCAATTCAGAACCATCAGCTTTTTTCACGCCTTGGGCGTGCCATTCACTGAGAGATTTTCTATTTTTATAGCCTGACTCTTGATAGTCAAAGTTCTCAGGCAGTTGCACTTCACGACCCCAGCGGAAGCTGCGCTCCCAACCCAAGTTGGCAAGAAAGTTTGCCGCAGAAGACAACGCATCTTCTTCACTTGCCCACAAGTTTATTTGTCCGTCGCCATCGCCATCAATAGCGTAGTGGGTATAGGCCGAAGGCATAAATTGGGTGTGCCCCATGGCACCGGCCCACGAGCCAATCATGTCTTCTTTTTGCAGCTTCTCTCGCTCCATTAATTTCACAGCAACAAGAAACTCTTGGGTGAAGTAGGTGCTTCGTCGCTTATCACACGCTAAAGTGGCAAGCGAATCGAGTACCGGCATTTTGCCTTTGTAAGAGCCAAAGTTTGTTTCTAGCCCCCAAAAAGCAAGCAGATAATGAGGAGGCACGCCGTATTTTTCACTTAGCTTATGCAAAAGCTTGTCGTGCTTTGCATACATCTCTTTACCTTTTTCGGTACGCCAGTCGGTAACGCGCTTGCTGAAGTACCCCGGAAAGGTTTGTACAAATTCTGGTTGGCTTCGGTCTAGCTCAATCACACGATCTTGGTGAACAAGACGAGGAAACACATCATCGATAGTCTGCTGGCTAACCCCTTCCTGCTTGGCTTTATCAGCAAGCGCTGCAGTGCAGCTAGCGAATTGTTCATTGGCTAGCGCTGAATTCATTGTCGCACCCGCGAGAAGCAGCGCCATAGACGTGCGAAGTGACGGTCGAAGAAATGAGGCGTAAGACTTGGCCCCTTTAGGCGAACGAGTAGAGAAAAAAGAAGACTTAAATGAAGCTAAGCGCATAGTACGGTTCCTGTGTTACTTGCCAGCATGCTATCGCATTGTGACCGTGAAACGCGAGTAAAATTCATTTTAGTCCTTCAACATATTAGCGCCATGGGACGTTTCAGAAGTATACAAATTCGGAGTGTGCATATTTGGAAACAGTTGTTGAGAGGCGGCCCGAATGGTAATGTTGATACTATTAAAACTAACGTTTTAAAGGCGTTCGTTAAATCCATATCGCAATATGTGCGATGTCATCCTCAATGATCTTCATGGCGTTTTCACGTGGCAAAAAGACAGACAAAAGACAATCCATCTTCAAAAAGTAAAGCATCAAGCAATGGCAAAGGCTCGGCCAAGCGCTCGTGGTTTTTCAAACTGTTTTGGCGAGTCACTCTTATTGGTTTGGTTGTGCTTGGGGCGTATGCCTTCTACCTTGACGCCCAAATTAAGCATGCGTTCTCTGGAAATAAATGGGAAGTTCCCGCGCAGATCTTCGCCCGTCCGTTGGAAATCAGCAAAGGTGAAGAGATAACGCCCCAAGAAGTCATTGATGAGCTTAATTTGCTGGGTTACCGCAAGGTAACCTTTGCCGACAGTAGCGGTGAATACAGCTATCAAAATAAGGTGCTGACTGTACAGCGCCGCGCGTTTCAGTTTCCAGAAGGCGCAGAGCCTTTGCGTCACTTAGTAATAACGTGGGAGGGCGCGCGTATTGGGGAAATTTATGACAAGTCACAAGGTCGCCCTTACGGTTCTGCAAAGCTAGAACCCTGGTTAGTGACGCGCATGACAAGTGGCTCTCAAGAAGACCGTATGCTGGTAACGTTAGACACCATTCCTGAAATGTTGCCAAAAGCGCTAACCCTGGTGGAAGACCGCAATTTTTATAATCACCATGGCGTTGCGCCGCTTTCAATATTGCGGGCTCTAATGGCAAACATTGCAGCCGGACGAACGGTTCAAGGCGGCAGTACGCTAACGCAGCAGCTGGTTAAAAACATGTTTTTAACCCGTGAGCGCTCCATTGTGCGTAAGGCAAAAGAAGCCATTATGGCGGTGATCATTGATGCCCGTTACAGCAAATCAGAAATTATTGAAGCGTACTTAAACGAAGTGTTTTTGGGGCAAAATGGCGATATGGCCGTACATGGTTTTGGACTTGCCAGCTATTTCTATTTTGACCGACCAGCTAACGAGCTAAGTACGCCCGAAATAGCCACGTTGGTTGCTATTATTAAAGGCCCATCTTATTACAACCCACGCAAATATGCTGAGCGCACGAAAGAGCGTCGTGATTTAGTGCTGCGCATGCTGTTTGATGAAAATGAAATTAGTCGTCAAGACTACGAACGTTTTGTGAATATGCCGTTAGGGCTCGCCAGTGGGGCGAGCCTAGCAAGCGGTAAACACCCTGCTTTCATGGAGCAGGTTCGTCGGGAACTCAATGAAATTCTGGCTGAGCCTAGCTTAAGAGATTCGGGCGTAAAAGTGTTTACAACACTTGATATCGTAGCCCAGCGCCGCGCTGAAAGTGCATTGTCGGGTACGCTAGACGGTTTGCAAAAAGACAGGAAAGTGCCATTACAGGGCGCAATGGTAGTCACAGATAGTGCAAGTGGTGAAGTACGCGCCATCGTTGGCGGAAAAGACTTTGCGTTCAAAGGCTTTAACCGAGCACTAGACGCAAAACGCCCTATAGGCTCGTTGATTAAACCTGCGGTTTACTTAACCGCACTAGAAGATCCTACACAATTTAACCTGGCAACGCCGCTTAAAGACGAGCCCATTACCCTTGAAAGTCGAAATGGAAAAACCTGGTCCCCGCAAAACTACGATAAAGAATTCAGAGGCCAGGTGCCTTTACTTCAAGGGCTAGTCGAGTCTTTAAATATACCTACGGTTAATTTAGGCATGCAGATAGGGCTTGATGCGCTAGCCGATACGATAGAGCGATTAGGGGTAACCACCCCCGTAGATAAAGTACCGTCGTTGACCCTTGGTGCTTTTGAATTGACACCATTTAGTACAAACCAAATGTACCAGACCTTATCAAATGATGGGCGTTACATACCTCTTCATACGGTGACTTCTGTAGTAACAGCAGATAACGCGCTGCTTTGGAAAAAGGCGGAGTTTTTTGCTCAGCGCACCGATGAAGCAGCAACCTATTTGCTCAACTATGCCTTGTATAAAGTAACCACCGAAGGTACTGCGAAGCGCATCGGTTGGAATTTTGGGAATGTGAATATGGCTGGCAAAACGGGCACCACAGACGATTACCGCGATAGCTGGTTTAGTGGCTTCGATAGAAACAATGTGGTTACGGTTTGGGTAGGCAATGATGACAACCAACCGGTTAATTTGACCGGTGCAGGTGGGGCCTTGCCCGTCTTTATAAACTACATGAAATCTCAGTCACCCAAGTCATTATCAAGGCGTTTCCCAAAAGGCTTAGGCATTGCACATTTTGACGCCAAGACCGGCGCGGTTGTGGTTGCAGGATGTGCTGGGAGTTTAAGCGTACCGGCTATTTTGGATGTGCTTCCTCCACCTCAACAAGATTGTTCAGGCCGTCCTGTAGACAAAGACAGCGACAAGGATGATAAAAGCTGGTGGGAACGGATATTCGGATGAAAAAAACTCCAGTAAGAAGATAGAAAACACAATCACTTGGCTGGGATACAGTCCGTGCTTTCTATCTCCCTCTGGAGTAAAAGGCCCAGGGAAGGCAAATCTTTTAGCGGTAGTCGGTTAGGTTCCTATTTGTTTTTATTGCGTTTTCAGTGACCTTTCTGAAGGAATAGGCGCGCTGTTGAAAACACCAGCGCACTGACTACAAACGCAATAACCGGTCCGAGTACCACCATAAATAAGGTTGCGGCGGTTAACATGTGCATTCTCCTTATGCGTCGTTATCGTCTGAGCTGATAGGCTCAATCGGCGTAATAGTGATGTCAGCAACCAATGCATTTGCTTCTTCTACTTCTGGCTCAAACGTATGGCTTGCAGTTAACACGTCATAAGTCACGCCTAGGTCCAAGTTCTGCTTTACGTCATGCATGGCGCTTTCAACGATAAAATCTGTATGCGAAACAATGTTGTTCTGAGTGTCGTCAGCGAACGCTGATGCGCCCAATACGCTAGTTGCTAAAGTTAGTGCAGTGAAAGTTTTGCGACCGATAAACATAGTAATCTCCAAAAATTAAGTTAGACACTGCACTTGAACATACTGCGTGGCAGCTATCATGTTGCTAAAGGTTTCGATAATAAGTCGTTATCAATTAACAATTAGTTTATAGCGAGGGATGTGCCAACTCGTAAAAATAAGGTAAGTATATGAATTTAGTAAATTTTAACTTTTGATAAAAAATGAAGGTGGAATTGGGGGATTAAAGAAATACTAAAATTTAGCGAATTTAATGTAGAGGTGGTCAAAATGACTAACGCAAATTTTTTAACACTTGCGCAGCGACACTGGTGACCATGAGAAAGGTCAGAAATAGGGGCGCTAGTCTATAAAGAAGAGCGGCGCCGCCAATGTATAAAAGAGTGAATAGGTCTAGGACGCTTTACTTCTCAATTGTGAAACCATTGTCACTACTAGCGCAATGATCACACCAGCAGCAATACCAACAACACCATCAGCAAGTATAGACATAACCAGCGATGCGTCTGGAATAAGTGCGGTAAACCAGTCGGTAATAACGTGCAAAAAGCCAACGCTGTGGGTGAGGATGCCACCACCGACTAAAAACATAGCAACAGTGCCTACAACCGCAAGGGTTTTCATTAATGCGGGGGCGGCAACTAATAACGCTCTGCCAATAAATCGTTGAAGGGTGTTCATTGAACCTGTTAACGACTTGCGAAGCATGTAAAGCCCAACATCGTCCATTTTAACTAGTGCCGCTACCAGCCCATAAACGCCAAGGGTAATGGCTAAGCTTAATGCTACTAGCACACCAATTTGCGTAGTAAGTGTTGCATCGGTCACAGTACCTAATGCAATAACAATGATTTCAGCAGATAGTATGAAGTCGGTGCGTATAGCGCCTTTAATTTTATCTTTCTCAAACGCTACCATATCCACATCTTCGTGGGTAAGCGCTTCTATTCTGGCTTCTCGTGTTTTCTCTTCATCTTCGTGGGGAAGGTATTTGTGCAGCAGTTTTTCTGCACCTTCAAAACATAAATATAACCCGCCCAGTACCAAAAGGACGGTTATAAGTGAGGGCACAAAAGCACTGATGGCTAATGCCGCAGGAACCAATATTGCTTTATTAATAAGTGAGCCTTTTGCTACTGCCCATACAACAGGTAGCTCTCGGTCTGCTTTAACGCCTTGGACCTGGTCGGCGTTTACCGCTAAATCGTCGCCCAAGACGCCCGCTGTTTTTTGCGCCGCGACTTTCGACATGGTTGCGATGTCGTCCATTAACGTTGCTATATCATCAAGTAGGGCAAGTAAGTTAGCTGCGGCCACGTCGAATATCCTTTGTTATGTATTACAGTTAGAGTAATCCCCAGTAAATAGCAGCTTAGCGTACTTAAAACATGGGTAATATACAATCAGGAATAATGCCGATAAATCACGGTTCTTTTTAGGCAGTTTTCAGGGCTATCTCCAACAGAAAAGGCGAAATCAGAGGAAGTGTGAGTTGAGAAGAGCACGCTCGTGCTCTTCTCATGTTGAAGTTAATTACCCCAAATGTTGTTTACCAGTTCTGGATGATCAACGAAAGGGTTTCGATTGTTCTGGAAATTGAAGGCAGCGTCATTCCTATCGATTTCCTTTTGGCTTACAGGGTCTTGAGAATGCCAGCTTAAAAGCAGAGTTAAGAACCAGCTTTCAAATACTTGATCACTCGTACCATTCAACACTGCGTCGCCATAGGTGCTATTCGTTTCCCAATTTGCAATGACGTTTTCATAACGTGTCGCCATGTAGAAATACGCTCTAGCGAAGTCACCTTTGAACTCGTCGATGGGCTCAAAAACTGTGCCTGTATAACCAGAAGCAGAAGAGCCAGCGCCCAGTTTGGAACCATTCGATGACGTATAAGTAGCACTTGCGACATCACCGTACGGATAGCTACTTCGGCGACCGTTAACGTAGCCGTCGGTTGCAAAAACGTGATGAACATCAGTATTCATCGGCGAGACTGCACCGCCAAACCAGCTGCGCGGGAAGGCGTGTTCGCGGTTATAGCAACTGCCTTCTCCACTATAGCTGCCACACTGGTCAGAACCAGCCGTGTAGCTGTAAGCGTCACTACCATTTGGGTTTTCTGAATACATGTCCAAAATGGAGCCGTCATTTTCATAGTAGCTGTCGCTTGTGTATGAAATATAGAATGTCCAAAGGTCGCCATAGCTTTGTGTATTATGATTTTTGATAATGTTGTAAAGCTCGGTTTTTAACGTATAGCCTGACAGACCGTTGGCACTTGCATAGTAACCAGTGAGTTCTGATGAACCACCACCACTGCCACCGCCACTCGTTGTGCCAACGCTAAAGCTGGTGCTTTCACTCGCGCCGAAAGAGCCGCCATTAGCAACAGACACGCCCTCTATTAGCAAGTTATAGCTGCCAGAGCCATAGGAGCAGCAGATTCCATCGCCATAGGCATCACTAATGGTAAAGGTATATTCTCCATCAGTAAGGCAAACCGCTTCAGTATAACTTTGGTTGCTAGCGTAGCTGCTGCCAGAGGCTTCAACTTGGTTGTTTGCGTTAGTTATTTGCCAACTGGTTTCACTGCCGTAATTGTCGGTAGTTAAGTTCAAAACGCCTGAATGGCTTGCACACGAACTTCCACCACCGTTATTGCCACCTGACCCAAGCGTAGTCGGCTCGAATGCGTCTACATAGACGGTTTCTGACCCATCAAAGCCAGTCTGATCATAAAAGCGTAACCCCACCTCAATCTCTTTTGACGCTGTAGCGGAATAAGAGAAAGTAAGCTGTTGCCAGTTTCCGGTTAAGCTGTTGTCAGAATAACCTTGATAACCGTCTACATATAGGCGTGCTTTTACAGCACCTTCAGTGTGATATAGCCTCACTGAAAATTCATAATTTTGACCGGCGGTTACATTGATTGTCTGACGGAAGTCAGTTGAACCTTGTGTTGTCGTATTGACGGTAACTGCAGCAGACTTGCTTCCCGAGAATGAGTAGACCGAGTTTTCAGCTACACTAATGCCGGAGTCGATAGTTGACCATGAATTAGGTGCGCCAGACGTCCATGTTTCAAAGTCTCCATTGGAGACCTGACCCATGGCGATAGCGGGTAAAAACGCACCTGCCAAGCCGACTATTTGACGTAAGTTTATATTCATTTATTTTCCGTTATTGTCTTTATTTTAAATGTATATTTATTCCTTAAACGTAGTGTTCGACGCCTTCCTAGGCGTATCAAATATTGCACGTATTTGTGACAAAATGAATAAAAGTGCTTAATCTAACGGCAGAGAGTACTGAGTTAACGGCAAGGAAATAGATGCAAATAAACGGTGAGTTAGGCAAAAGATCAGTACTACCTATTATGGACTGTTGGGAGCAATAAAATGACTGACAGCCCAATTCCATCGCTATCCGTACGCTCATATACGAAGCAAACGTGCCGCCATAAACACAACTACTTTCAGTTAGTGCTGCCCATCAACGGACATATCTTGATAGAAATCGATAATTTTAGCGGGCGGGTAGGCGTAGGCGAAGGCGTATGCATAGCGCCGAATGAGGTCCATTATTTTAGCGCTAACGAACTGTCAAAATTTATTGTGGCGGACTTGGAGTATGTGCCAGTTAATTTAAATGACAGGTTGCACCCGATATTTCAGGTAACGTCCGCATTACAGGCGTTTTTATCGTTTGTAGAGATTCAAATTAGCCAGTTTGCTGACCAAGGCCATGAAGAAATACTGGCGCTATTTTTAACCTTGCTAGAAACATCCTTGAAAGGATGCAGCATGGATAAGCGAATGACTCCTGTATTAAGCCATATTCATCGCGACCTTGCCCGAGGCTTTACACAGGTGGAGTTAGCACGGATAGCCTGCATGGGAACAACGCAATTCAAAACACGCTTTAAAGAAGCCACCGGGCATAGTTTACGAGATTACCTTGTAAAAGTGAGGATGGAAAAGGCCAAAGCACTACTTAGAAATACCGATACACCAATGTTGGGTATAGCTCAGCTAACAGGGTATGAAGATGTTGCAGCATTCAGTCGCCGGTTCAAAGCGTATTTCGGGCGACCCCCTAAGTTTTTCAAAAGAAAGTGACTGTGATAAGGGCTTACCTCACATGACGGTAAATCGTTGATAGAGACAACTAGTTAATCTCTTCGTCTTTAGGAAGTTTATTGACTCTGGCTTCTATAAAACGTTTGTGGTCGTCCATTTTGGTGCATTCTAAGGTTCCACCAGCAATTCCACTCAATATCGCCAAAGTTTTATTGGTCGTACTGCTACAGTTTACGCGTTTTGAAGGGCGTCGATTTTCATTAGCTTGTATTTGCTGTGAGCTTGGCCCGCTAAGCACAGGACTATTTTTACGCTCTTGAAATGCTTTTGCTGCTTGTTCTGCGTCTTCAGCGACTTTGTCACTGTGATACTTTTCAAAATAGAGGGCGGCGCCATCTTTTACCGACAGATTCAACGAGCCTGCGCGCCGATTTGCGTCTTTTGATAAAGTGGGCGACGGCAGTGTACTAGTCGGCTTACTTTCAATGGGTACCTGCTGTGTATCGGGCTCAGCATTTTTCTGCTGCTTGGGCGCAGGGCTTTCTACAATTTCATTCTTACTATCAAGTGCTTCAGTCGCTTTGGTTGCGTCAGGCTTCAACTCAATTTCTTGCCTTTTAGGGGAAACATCGATTGGTTTAGTTTCTTGTGGTTTAGCTTGGGCAGAAGGGCGTGGAACGGGGGGATAGTACAGTCTGGCGCTTATCTCCGGCGTTCGCTCCAAAACATTTACTCGTGCTTTTTGGTTGTTGATGCCCATTTGAGAAAGTATGACCACTACGATGACCCCAAACACATGTGCACAGCCCGAAATTAATAGTGGGCGCCACGCCATTTTCTTTGCAACGGAATGGTGTTCAATGCTGCGCTCAGGCGCAAAGAAAGATGGGGTGATAGTCGTCATAGTAAACAACAGACCATGGGCCCTATCGAATAGTTCCATCCTAATTTCATCGCACTTTTTAGTCCTCTCACCTTACCGCAACCTCATACCGCTTCAAAATTGGGCAAATTTTTAACAGTGCACCATTAGTGTGCATTATTTTTGTGCGTTCATGAAGCGTTTGCTTGTATGTATTTGATTTATTTGGCTAATCATTTGTGGCATGGCTCTTGGTTTATCTTCCCATAGTTGGAAACACGACCATAAATCACAGAATAACCAAAACAAACTGGGAGCAACTCATGAAACTAGTCACAGCGATCATCAAGCCGTTCAAGCTAGATGATGTTCGTGAAGCCATTTCAGAAATCGGTATCGACGGTTTGACCGTGACCGAAGTGAAGGGCTTTGGACGTCAAAAAGGACACACTGAACTTTACCGCGGAGCGGAATATCAGGTGGATTTTCTACCTAAAGTCAAACTGGAAATTGCTGTTCAGGATGATCAAGTAGAGCGCCTGGTAGAAGCCATCGTTGGCGCTGCCAAAACAGGCAAAATTGGAGACGGCAAGGTGTTTGTTTACGACCTTGAACACGCCGTTCGTATTCGAACTGGTGAGTCGGATAGCGACGCGCTGTAAGCCACAACGATATATTTGCGGAGAAAACCATAATGGAAATCACTTTTGAACTTGGGTATGCGCTAGATACCTTTTATTTTCTAATCTGCGGTGCACTGGTTATGTGGATGGCTGCAGGTTTTGCGATGCTTGAAGCAGGTCTTGTTCGAGCGAAAAACACCACAGAAATTCTAACTAAAAACGTGGCGCTATTCGCTATCGCTTGCACTATGTACATGATTTGCGGTTACGGCATTATGTACGGTGGCGGCGACTGGGGTCCATTCCTAAGCGGTATCATGGCTGATGGCGCAACAGGTGTCGCTGAAGAGCCAGCAACATATGCACCTTCTGCTGACTTCTTCTTCCAAGTAGTATTTGTTGCAACAGCAATGTCTATCGTATCTGGTGCGGTAGCTGAGCGTATGAAGCTTTGGGCATTCCTAGCATTCGCAGTTGTTATGACGGGCTTCATCTACCCAATGGAAGGTGCTTGGACATGGGGCGGCGAAGCAGTATTCGGTATGTATACGCTTGGCGACCTTGGTTTCTCTGACTTTGCAGGTTCAGGTATTGTTCACATGGCTGGTGCAGCTGCTGCTCTTGCTGGTGTTCTTGTGCTTGGTGCTCGTAAGGGTAAATACACCGCTGACGGTAAAGTAAACGCGATTCCAGGTGCAAACTTACCGCTTGCAACTTTAGGTACATTTATCCTGTGGATGGGTTGGTTTGGCTTCAACGGCGGTTCAGTACTGGCTACTGCAACTGTTGAAAGTGCAAACTCAGTAGCGATTGTATTTATGAACACAAATGCTGCAGCTGCTGGTGGTGCAATTGCTGCACTTATCGTAGCACGCATTCTATTCGGTAAAGCTGACCTAACTATGGTACTTAACGGTGCACTAGCCGGTCTTGTGGCTATTACAGCAGAGCCTTCAACACCTACACCATTACAAGCTACTTTGTTCGGCGGCCTTGGTGGTATTTTAGTAGTGCTTAGCATTGTTGCACTAGACAAGCTTAAGATTGACGATCCAGTGGGCGCAATTTCAGTTCACGGCGTGGTAGGTCTTCTAGGTCTTATCCTTGTACCTTTCACTAACGATGGTTCAAGCATCTCTGGTCAGCTAATTGGTGCAGCGACTATCTTTGTATGGGTATTCGTAGTGAGCCTAGTGGTATGGCTAGTGATTAAAGCGGTTATGGGTGTACGTGTGAGCGAAGAAGAAGAATTCGACGGCGTAGACATGAGCGAATGTGGTCTGGAAGCATACCCAGACTTCACAAGCAGCCGTTCGTAAGAGAGTCTCGATTAGGCAACGAAACAACAATAACAATAATGCCTTATTACTTCGTTTAAGCCCCGCTAATGCGGGGCTTTTTTCGTTGTGCGCCGGGCATGGCGCGTAGTGCGAAAGCACTGTCCGACTCATTGTGGTGGTGAGTCGATGACTTGGAGGT